>NZ_JAUDRH010000017.1 GCF_030381805.1 Chlorogloeopsis sp. ULAP01 | reverse complement strand
CGCCAAGGGCGTACAGCAGTCCCCCAACCCTTACGGGAAGCCTTTCAGGTTCAGGGGTTCGCAATCGTGACGGGAACCGCCAAGACTGCGAACCCCTCACCGCTTTGCGTCTACGCCGGGAACCGCCTTTGGTGGTGGGCTGCTTCACCGCACTGGCTCCGCAAGGGCGCGCTGCCTCCCGTACAGTAGTTAGTTGTTCTCTCCCCATCTTCCCCATCTCCTCTGCCCCTGGTGCTCCCCTACTCCTTGTCTCCCACTCTTCCTATCTCCCACTTTCTCCTTCCTTTTGAGGGGTAGAAACTACATCAGGTAACGGACGTTTAAAAATATAAAGCCAGGCTAATCCAGCTAATCCTAAGAAGATTCCGATTAAACTCACCACTTGTGCAATTCTAAGTGGCCCAAGCATTAAGCTATCAGTCCGAAGACCTTCTATCCACAAACGTCCTAAACTGTAGGCTGCCAAGTACAACGTAAACAAAGTACCTGTCTTTAATGGTGGCTTGCCCCGCAAACCCCGAAAAAACAACGTGATGAGCAAAGCAAACACCATTAAATTCCACAAAGATTCATACAGAAAGGTGGGATGAAAATATTCAAAATTAGCAAGTTCTGGGGGACGGCGTTCTGGGGGAATATACAGTTTCCAAGGTAAATTGGTAGGATCGCCAAATGCTTCAGAGTTGAAAAAATTGCCCCAACGTCCGATCGCCTGTCCTAAAATCAATGAAGGAGCCACTAAATCCGCCAGTTGCCAAAAAGAAACACGCTTGAGTTTGGCAAAGATTATAGATGCTACTAGACCACCGAGAATTGCTCCATGAATAGCAATACCTCCTTGCCAAATGGCAATGATTCGCTCTGGATGCTGGGCATATTCTGACCATTCAAACAAAACATAATATAGCCGCGCTGCTGGAATTGCTCCAATTACCAACCAAATTGACAAATCACCTATCAACTCTGGATTTATATTACGGCGCTTTGCCAGGTACTGGGAGAGAGCAACACCAATTAATACTGCTGTAGCAATCAACAAGCCGTACCAACGGATAGCGATCGGCCCTATTCTCACAAAAATCGGCCCAGGAGATGTAAATTGAAATCCTAAAGGTAAGACGGAAAGATCCAATGCCATGCAGAAGTACCTAACTCAGCACTCATAACTCTAAACTGTTACGCTGCAACTGCAACAGCCATAAAATTGATTGTGACACTTCATTAAACAAATATAATTTGACGGCTTCTCAGACAGCCGAAAACTGACTAAGCTACTTACGGTGTGCCTTACTGTAGACGCCAGAGGCGTTCTTGTAGGGTGGCTTCAAGGGAGTGCTAACGCTGCCCCAGGATACTTTGATAGATGAACTCAAAGAATAACTTGTGGAAGTTATCACCCCATCAACATTTTGCCATGCTGACCAATTGATTAAGATGTTGACATCGCCAATTAAATCTTTGAGGATATAGTGATGTCACTGTTGCAGCAGTAGAGTTGTCAATTTTGATTAGCTAATAATTAATAGACTGTTAATTGTAAAGTAAAAATGCATATAGCAATGAATAAACTATGCTTGGATATAATCACCTAAACAACTGTGAGGCAAAAAATTGTGATTGCCATTTATCCAGGTAGCTTTGACCCTGTTACTTTGGGACACCTTGATATCATCGAACGCGGCAGTCGGCTATTTACACAGGTGATTGTTGCCGTACTGCGGAATCCTAACAAAATGCCTCTGTTTACAGTGCAAAAACGCTTAGAACAGATTCGTCAATGTACTAAACATCTACCTAATATTGAAGTAGACGCCTTTGATGGTTTAACTGTTAATTATGCCCAAATGCGGCAAGCTTCTGTTCTGTTGCGTGGGCTAAGAGCAATTTCAGACTTTGAAGTTGAGCTACAAATGGCTCACACAAATAAAACTCTTTCTACCGATATAGAAACTGTTTTTCTGGCCACATCAAACGAGTATAGTTTTTTAAGTAGTAGTGTGGTAAAAGAGATCGCAAGGTTTGGTGGTTCTGTCGATCATCTTGTTCCCCCGCACGTCGCCCTGGATATTTACCAATGCTACGCCCAAAACCAGCCCATATCGAATCCGATCACAACGGAAGCATTCCCGCCCCGCCAGAGTTCCGCGATGGAATCTCTGAAGACTCTACGCGAACAGGAAGTATAGATATTCACCAGGAACTCAATCATCTTGAGGAAATCATCCTTGCTAGTTTACATATTCCACTGACGCAATACACGTTAGTGGATGAAGAGAAATTGCTCGAACAGCTTGATTTTGTTCGGCTGTCTCTGCCACCAGCTTTTCAACAAGCAGCAGAAATTCTCATACACAAAGAGGAAATTATCCTACAAGCTGAAGAGTACGGACAGCAGATTGTAGAAGCAGCACAAGCCAAAAGAGCGCAAATTTTAGATAATAGCGAAATCCTCAAGCAGGCAGAGCGAGAAGCCTCCGAACTGCGGCGGCAAGTGCAGCAAGAGTGCGAAGCGATGATGCAAGAAACTCTCGAAGATATTGATCGTAAACGTCGCCAATGTCAGCAAGAAATAGAGGAAATGCGAAGAACTGCGATCGCAGAAGCTCAAGCAATTCAAGATGGGGCTGATGAGTATGCTGACAGCGTTTTACAAAATATTGAGGAGCAACTTCACGATATGTTGCGCATTGTCCGCAATGGTCGGCATCAATTGCAACAAGAATTACCTACGCAGCGTAATTCCTAACTTGCGAAAAAGCTGATAATCTAATCTGCTTGTTCAAGTCATCAACCTGTTGTTTTTGCTACTTTATATGATTTTATTTGCAACGAACGCCGTATGAGCTTTCGGCAGATGGTAGCTTCTATAACTACTCATCCTGCTAACCTGGAAACCTACTCGGCAAAGTTCTCTTGCTATATCTGTAGACTTATATAATTGTAGACAATGTATTTCATCATCCCGTCTATAATATTTTCCTATTTTCCGAAAGCTGGTAATCCTACGGGTTAATGTCTGAAGATTTCGGTTCTCCTCCTTTTCGACTAGTACCACCCAATCCTCTCCTTGAGAAAACCCTTTAGTTACTTTTTCTGGTAGTACTTGTCCAGGTTCCGCAATATCGAAGATGAAGACACCACCTGGAGTTAAAGCACTGTATACACGAAGAAACAACTGAGTTAGCGTTTGCCAATTATTATCTGGATCAAATAGATAGTTGAGACACTCACCAATCGAAGTAACGGCTTTGCACTGAGGGATATCTGTCTTGAACAGCGATTCAATTCGAAACTCAGCATCTGGTACTCTTGTTCGAGCGATCGCAATTAGCGCCTCAGAGATATCCACTCCCAGAACGTGATAATGAGCTTTGGAGAGTTCTTGCGCCCATAATCCGCTTCCACAACCTAAATCAACTACCAAACCATTACATACTTTGTTCTGAGTAAAGATTTCTAAGATTCCAGGGGCAGATTTGAGAGCGAAGTCACTTTAAGCTCATCCTCCGACTGAAGTCTGGGGGATTTCGCGGGCATCGGGAATTGGGAATTGGGCATTGGCCAATGCATGAATGCCCCTTGCCCCAAGACGACGGACGACGATTCTGAGCGCCCCTTAAAGGAACGGGCTTCCCCGTCGTCTTTTGGTGACCTACATCATGAATATAGGCTAGGTCTTCTTTATACCACTCTTTCATATTGTGATTTTACATACACTTGTGTTAAATGCTCTTGTCTAATTGTCTTGAGTTTTCTATTTTGTATTTTTATGGCAAACTACTAGCCTAATAGTCCAATCAAAGCGCAATCAACCCTCAAGATAATCTACACTCAAGGTGGGAGCGTTGATTACCTTGTCGTGTTATGTCCTCTAGCATAGATTCACTACCACCTAATCTTGCCAAAATCGTCCAGCGTTTTAAACGCGCTACAGATCCCAAACGCCGTTATGAACAACTAATCTGGTACGGTCAGCGGTTAAAAGAATTTCCAGAAGCTGATAAACTACCAGAAAACAAAGTTCCTGGCTGCGTTTCCCAAGTTTATGTCACAGCTATCTTGGAAGATGGCAAAGTAGTGTTTCAAGGTGACTCTGATTCTCAATTAACCAAAGGATTAGTGGGTTTATTGATCGAGGGTTTAAATGGACTCACATCTCATGAAATTGTTCAACTTACTCCAGATTTTATTCAAGAAACTGGTTTAAATGTTAGCTTAACGCCTTCCCGCGCTAATGGTTTTTATAATATTTTCAAAACCATGCAAAAAAAAGCTTTGGAATGTCAACCCCCGAAAGGGAATTAAAAATTAAAAATTTAGAATCAATCATTGAAGAGCCATAAGGCTTTTGTTAACTAGTTTAGTGATTAGTAAGGGCGGGTTTTGTTGATTATTTCTGGGTGAAAACCGACATAATTAGCAAGGCGCGCTGCCTCCCGTACAGTAGTTAGTTGTTAATGGTAAATAATTAATAACCAACAACCAATAACTAAACAACTACAAAATTTTCGTCTAATGTCTACCAATTTATTATCAACTCCTACAAATTTCGGTTTAGGCGGAGAAGTAAAAGAACTCTCTTGGAACTGGAAAAACCAGCAATTGCGAATTGCGTATGAAACTCTTGGCAGTGGTTCGCCACTACTGCTGCTGCCAGCTTTCAGCACAGTTTCCACACGAGAGGAAATGAGCGGAATTGCAAAGCTACTAGCTCCCTACTTTCAAGTAGTAGCAGTAGATTGGCCCGGATTTGGCGACTCTTCGCGTTTGCCTGTCAGTTATGACCCTAATTTATATCAGAATTTTCTAGAAAATTTTGTTACCTCTGTATTTAATACCCCGATCGCAATAGTTGCTGCTGGGCATAGTGCAGCTTATGTTCTGAAACTAGCCAAAGAAAATCCAACCGCAATTTCACGTATAGTTTTAGTAGCACCAACTTGGCGTGGCCCTTTACCGACAATGGGAGCTAATCGGCAGTTAGCTGGAATTTTTAGGGAAATAGTGCGATCGCCTATCCTCGGTCAAATCCTCTATAAGCTCAACACCGTACCATCTTTTTTAAGTTTTATGTACCGTCGTCACGTTTACGTTGACGCAAATAAGCTTACTCCTAGTTTCATCGAACACAAGTGGCAAAATACCCAACAGCCAGGAGGTAGATTTGCCCCTGCTGCCTTCGTAACAGGTTCTCTTGATGCCGTACACAACCAAACTGATTTTCTGGCACTAGTTCGGGATTTGTCTGTGCCATTGATGGTAGTAATTGGAGAATCTTCTCCGACTAAATCACGTGCTGACATGGATGCTTTAGCAGCTTTAAATGGAGTACAAGCAGCAGTTGTTCCTGGTTCCTTAGGAATGCATGAAGAATACCCACAAGCTGTAGCAGAGGTAATATTACCCTTTTTAGTCAATAGTTAGTGGTTAGTAGTTCTCCCCAGCCCCTCTGCTTTATTGTCCCTTTTTATCCGTTATATTCTTTAAATCATTTGTTGCCCTGCTTTTCTCTATCTGGGCATCAGTGGTTAAATTGGAAGTGATTATCATTTTGAAACGCAAGAGGCATCTGGGATATGGTCAGTGCTGCGACAATAGACGTAGTTCCAGTAACAGTTCTCACCGGCTATCTGGGAGCAGGAAAAACTACTCTGCTCAATCGCATTCTCACCTACGAACACGGTAAGAAAGTTGCTGTGATCGTGAATGAATTTGGGGAAGTAGGTATCGATAATCAATTGGTTATCGATACGGATGAAGAAATTTTTGAGATGAACAACGGCTGTATTTGCTGTACGGTGCGGGGTGATTTAATTCGCATTATCGGCAATTTGATGAAACGCCGGAATAAATTTGACCATTTAGTAATTGAAACTACTGGACTAGCAGATCCTGCACCTGTGATTCAAACATTCTTTGTTGATGAAGATATGCGGGACAAGATAGAGCTAGATGCGGTAGTTACGGTTGTGGATGCCAAGCATATCTGGGAGCATTGGGAAGCGGAGGAAGCACAAGAACAGATTGCTTTTGCCGATGTAATCCTACTAAATAAAACGGATTTGGTGACACCAGACGTGCTAGATGAGTTAGAAAGGCGGATTCGCTCAATGAATGCGATGGCAAAAATCCATCGCACTCGTAACTCTGAGGTAGAAATGGATGCTCTTTTAGGCGTGAAAGCCTTTGATTTGGATCGTGCTTTGGAAATCGATCCAAATTTCTTGAAGGAAGACGCCCACGAACATGATGAAACTGTATTTTCTGTGGCTTTAGTAGAACAAGGGGCATTAGATGGAGAGAAATTAAACAGTTGGTTAGGGGAACTACTGCGAACCCAGGGGCCTGATATTTTCCGTATGAAAGGAATTTTGAACATTGATGGAGAAGACGATCGCTTTGTTTTCCAAGGAGTGCATATGATCTTTGAAGGTAAACCCGATCGCCCTTGGAAAGCAAACGAAACCCGGAAAAACGAATTGGTGTTCATAGGGCGTAATCTTGATGAAGCCAAACTTAGAGAAGATTTTCTCGCCTGTATGGCGTAAACGAAGATAAAAAGTAAAAAGGCTTAAGCCTTTTTACTTTTTTTCTCAACATTTTAAATTTTTAATTGTTATGAATCCCTCTACTATTGACTCTAAAGAGTTTAAACAGTTATTTTCAACGACACTTTCAGATTACATCACAGCGATCGCTTGGTCACCACAAGGTAAAACTTTAGCAGCCGCTTCTGCTTTTGGAGAAGTTGTACTATGTGAAAATGAAAAGCTGACTACCCTGCAAGTTGGTAATGATGTATCTTTCAACTGCCTTGCCTTTTCCTATGATGGGCAGTTCTTAGCTGTTGGTGGGCAAGACGGACGAGTGAAAATATGGCGAAAAGGTCAATTAATCAGCACTTTAGGAAATGCTACCGCTTGGATTGACAAACTGACTTGGCACCCTACCAGCAACCAGCTAGCTTTTAGTTTGGGGCGCTACGTCCAAGTTTGGGATGCTGATTTTCGTGAGATTGTTGTTACCCTAAATTTTGAGTCGTCTTCGGCATTGGGTATTGACTGGTCTAGCGACGGGGAGTACCTTGCTATTTGCGGTCATCGAGGAGTAAAGGTATGGAATAGCCAAGATTGGTATGAGGAACCGTACATACTAGATATACCTTCTGCTTGTATTACTATGGCTTGGTCGCCAGATGGCAAGTATCTCGCTTCTGCTAATATGGATCGCACGCTGACTGTTGTTGAAACTCAGCTCTTAATCTCTGGCAAAGAACCTCAGCCTTGGGTAATGCGGGGTTTTCCTGGAAAAATTCGCCATATTGCATGGTCAAACATTAGTAACCAAAACAATGCGCCTCTTTTAGCCTGCTGTAGTGTTGATGGTATTATCGTGTGGGAAAAGTCGCCTGATGAATCACTGGGTTGGGAAGCAACGGTGTTAACTAATCATGTAGATGTAATTAATGCGATCGCTTTTGCACCCAACAGCTTGCTGCTTGCTTCTGCTGGTGCTGATGGCTGGATTTGTTTGTGGCAACAAGCCAAGCAAGTATTGCAAATTCTCACAGGCGCCTCTGAAGGCTTTTCTTGTCTAGCATGGCATCCCCAAGGCAACCAAATTGCCGCAGGTGCTGAAAATGGTGAATTGATAATTTGGTCAAAGTAAATGTATAGCAGGGAACAGTAAAAATTCCACTTTTATTCTTGACGATGAAACTTGTTTCATCGAGACAGCCTTTTTTAAACTAGCGGGAACAACAGCAACTAATGACCAATCAGTAATAATTGGGTATGCTGTAATGCTATAGTGTCTTTTTTTCAACTATGAAAATAATCAAACTAATTTTGCTGGCTTTTCCTGTAGTCACTGCCTCTATACTGCTAATTGCCAGTCCCGCAGTTGCATCAGGTTTCCAATCTACAACTGTTACACCCCATGTCACCTTGAGTTCAACACAACCAATTCACCAATTAGTTGCGTCCAAGGTGTCTAGTGATTCCAAATCAATCATGGATCAACTCGGTTGTAATTGTGCTAGTTGTGTTAGAGCTAAACTCCAAATGGAAGGTCAACTGACACTTAAAAGCTTTTTATATTAACCCTAATCGAGAGTGCTTTTAAACTTTTCTATAAAAAAGGTGAGGAGTTACTTTTTAGTTAACTCCTCATTTTCTCATTTTCAATATTTATTGCTAAATTCATTTATTAATAATCACCAATTTTTCTCATAGTCTAAATTTTGATTCGGAATAAATAGTAATATTTATAAAATATCCTACTACTAAACAATAATATATCTATTAATAAGCAAATTTGGCTTTCAGGCAACGCCCACTATTTTTTCTACCCCTAACTCCTAATTCAACTGTTAATCGGGGTTTTATGTCAAAAACATTACAACATAACCAACTTCTACGTCTGATATTCATTACTTTAACTGCTGGATGTGTTGGCTGTAGTAATGTCAGTAATTTGCTCAACACTTCTTCTACAACTACTGTTACCTCGGATGAATTAAACAGTAATTTACCTAGAGTTGTTGCAACTACTAGTGTTCTCTGTGATTTAATCAAACAGGTGGCAGCACAGACTGTAGCTCTTACCTGCTTAATTCCTCCTGAGATTAATCCTCATCTTTATCAACCAAAAACGGAAGACCGTCAAGCTCTCAATGAAGCAAATATTATTTTCTTTAATGGATATAATTTTGAACCAAATTTATTCAAAGTTATAAAAGCAAGTAAAAATGGTGCAGCAAAAATCGCAGTTGCTCAACGTGCTGTCCCCAAACCATTGCAATATAGAAAAGATGGAAGAATAGTACCCGATCCTCATGTTTGGCACAATCCCAAAAATGGGATGAGGATGGTAGAAGTAATTAGCGCTAATCTTAGTAAAGTGTCTCCTGAGCATACATCTATCTACAAAAGTAACACTCAAAAAATCAAACAAGAACTAACACAACTGGATACCTGGATTAAATCGAGAATAGCTAGTATTCCTCCCAAAAACCGTGAGTTAATTACTGTCCACAACACAATGGGTTATTATGCAAAAGCTTATAATCTTTCATGGACAAGTGTTTTGCAAAGTGTTAATAATCAAGAACAAATTCCAGCTACGAGAGTTAAAACACTAGTTCAAACTATTAAACAAGCAAGAGTGCCACGAATTTTTATAGAGACTACAACCAATCCTAGTATATTGAACCCTGTTACTCAAAAAGCAAAAGTAAAAGTCTCTAAAAGGCAATTATTTGCTGATAATTTAGGAGAATTAGGAACTGATGGAGATACCTATCAAAAAATGCTTACTGCTAACACCCGCACAATTGTAGAAGGGCTAGGCGGAACATATCTCATTTTTGAACCACATACAGTCAAAAATTAAATCATAAATTTTAAATCAAATCTAAAATTTATGTAATATCAAATTGGCATAGCAAGTTTTGTGTCAAAATTCTGGAATAGCCTATTAATCAATAGTTTTAATCCAAAATTTAAAATTGGTATGACTTGTGAATTATGTGAAAGAGAAGTGAAATGCCTGACTGTTCATCACTTGATTCCTAGACAGAAAAAAGGTCATCATGGGCCGAAAATAAATATATGTTCTGCCTGTCATAGGCAAATTCACAATTTGTTTGATAATACCCGTCTGGCACAAGAGTTAAATTCAGTAGAAAAGTTAAAAAATGAACCAAAAATGCAGAAATTTATAGCTTGGGTAAGGAAGCAAAATCCTGATAAACGTGTCAAGGTTAATCGCCATAAAGGATAAATATTAAAGCTTATATAGTTTCATTGTTTGTAATACTACAGAATTATTCTGTATATATAATTTGTGCATAAACATCTAGGAAATTTTTGTATAAGATTCTATTAAGGGGCGACTATTAATCTAGAACTCAGCAGTAGAAAACTTTGCCAGCCTGCTCCAAAAGACTTTTTAGTTGGTTGGTATAGGATGTAAGCCTAATTGAGCAATAGCGTAAAGATGACTCCCAGTAATTCGATTAAACAATATTGACAACAAACCCTTAGTTCCACCAATTTCACTCATAATAGAAAATTCATCTATTAACTCAAACCGCTCACTCCATTCAATAACTTCCTGAATATTGCTTATTCCCCATCTAAACTTGGCAGACGTTTTATGAATATACTTTGACTTATTTGCAACTCTAACTAGTAAAGGATGAACATAATCAAAAATAATTTGTGTTTGTGTCATAAAATGCTTTGCAACCATTTGGAAAAAATTTTTAACTTCTGTCGGTTCAATAAAGTTGAGAACACCCTCGCAAATAATAATTACTGGCTCATTAATAGACCAAAAAACTATATTTAACCACTTTGGATCAGTCAAGGAACATCCGTACAAATGGTAGCGATTATTCTGCGGAAGAAGAGTAGACTTAACCTTAATTACTTCTGATAAATCAATATCGAACCACTTCAAATGACCATTATCTACCCGATAAAACTGTGTCGATAAACCCGCTCCTAAGCTAATTACTGTTGCATCTGGATAAGCATCCAAGAACAGCCGCAATTGTCGGTCAAAAATACGTCCTCGAACAATATTTTTTCGGAGTGAATCTGTATCAAGCGGCAAAGTGGAGAAATCAATATTTAATTTAGGCAAAATGTCTTCTGCGATCGCGTCTTGAAATTGGAGATCTGGGAAAAGAGTAGATGCCTGCGCGCGTGCTATAAACGGAATTAAAAGCGTTTCTGATACGCCTTGTAAACAAGACACGTCAATATAATCACCTGTCTTGCCCATAAAATCTCACTCATACTTATTGCAACGTAACGATTCTAGCTGAAATTTCACAAACAATTACAGACTTGAACTACACCCACCAATAAGCTCAAAATTAGCACTCGCCCCCACAAAAATGGAGCCAGTTAGCTACAATTCATCTTTTATATTATATTTGGGCAACCTATGTGTAACATAGATTACAGGCGAAAATGATTCTCTTACACCCAACATATATAAGCAAACTTTGTGCGTAAGTTCTGACTGGATTAAGCCCCCAAACAGCGATCAATTGCCCAAAATATCAGATAACTCTTGCTACTCTAAGGATCTACTTGTTTAGTTTCAGTAGGCGGATGTTTAATCTCTCCCTCACTGTAACCTAGTTCATACATACTCGCAGCTTGAGAATCTTGTTCTGGTGGCACTTTAGGTTTTCCAGCCCAAGCATCAGATTTCCCTAAGTTAAACCAATCTTCGTCAGTCATTCCAGAGCCAAATGTATTCTGTGTTGTTTGGTTCATAGTCAGCATCCCTACTTTTGTTAAACACGTTAGTTTCTTGCACAACTATCGGGAACGCTACGCTGGCAGTTATTAAGTTACGCGATCGCCAGCCTATCTCGGAAGTATGTATAAATGTATTCATGACTGTATTAACTTTACGGATACAGTGGAGATTGGCTGGGTGTTTGGCAGCGCTCATAATTTACGATAATTGCACTACTGTTTAACAAAATTCTTATACCGTTGGTAAGAACAAGAGAATTAATTTTTTAATGCTTTTAGTAGATCGTTGCCGGATCTTGTGGTTACAAGGTATTTGCCAAGAATACCAACGTTTGTTACGTGAATTAAACCAGATCGTACTAGCTGAAGCGATCGCCACCATTGAACTCACGGAAAAACAACAGCAGGCGATCGCCGAAAAAGTCAAAGAAATGACAGGGGCTAAACAAGTTGAACTCAAAACCCGTATTGATCCAAATATACTTGGTGGTCTCGTCGTTAAAGTTGGCTCTCAAGTGATAGATATTAGTCTGAGAGAGCAACTTCGTCGCCTTGCAAATTCTTTGATGAAATAATGCTGAACCGTTTGCGGTTACAGAGCAACTCGGTTTTAGATCCTTGAGTTACTCGTGAAGAATCTGGGAAATATAGGTCTATTGTGAGTAGCTATTAGGATAAGGAGTCTTCAGTGAGCGACTTATATGAGCTAGGGTTTACGCTTGAGTTGAAGCCAGATTTATCGCAAGAAGTGATTGATACATTGCTTTATATGACTCGATCGGGTGGTGTCAGTGCTCAAGCACCTCGACTGGAACATCCATTTTTTCACATCCAAGGGTTCAGCACAGAATGGACAAACCTGATCTCCAATCCACGGGAAGATGATGAAGAGATACTGGGTGGAGCTTGTGGTAGCATTCTCACCAATAACCGTTTGACATTTCGAGGTCTTATTCACGAACATCCTTTTTGGAATACTTGGGAGCAATTCAAAGACTGGTTATCGTCGATTAGTTCAACAACTGGACTAATTGGTTATTATCGAAATATCAACTATGATGACCAAGTTACTTTGATTTCATTCCAATCGGAAGGGGTTTGTGAGATAGATTGTGATGAGCTCTCAGAACTTGAAGAATTGCAGAATCAGATAATTGGCAATTTAGAGAACTCAGTTTTTGAATCTCCTGTAATTCGGGAAACACAAAGCCTGGGAGAGTTAGCAAAAGCGAAGGGCTATTTAGTCATGCGTGTTCCAGGATTAGGAATAATAGAGCTATTGCGACCCTCTCAAGATGATCCCACACAGATGGTATCAGTTGCGCGATCGAGTTCCGAAGAGGAAATTAGACAAGCGATTGAACAGGAGCTGTAGCTTCCTGGCGTCTATCTAACAAATGCGTTACAGCAGACTGGCTCAAGCTCATGTATTGTGAAGGATGCTTGCAGGACTGGAACGAGATACCCACTTGCTAAAGTGATAGATTGTAGTCGCTCTAACAAAATCGCTGCCACTAATGATAATTTGGTTAAATGGAGCCTTTGGTATCGGCAAAACCCAGACTGCCTTTGAGTTACACAGTCGCATTCCTGGTAGTTTTGTGTTCGATCCTGAGCAAATTGGCTTTTTCCTCCGCAAAATTGTACCGTCAGAAGTTCGTGTAGGAGACTTTCAAAATCATTTGATATGGCGCGAATTTACCTATCAAGGGCTACGATATGTTGCTGAGAACTTTACAGGAACAATCATCGTTCCCATGACTGTAGTTGATCATCTCTACTACGATCAAACTGTCGGTGCATTGAGACGTGAGGGTTTACAGGTACATCATTTTACTTTGCTTGCTTCTCGTGATACGATTCTTCGTCGATTGTGGCGACGTGGTGATGGCAGCAACTCTTGGAATGCACGTCAACTTGATCGTTGCTTGATGTCTTTGTCGGATGAGAAGTTTGCAGTTCACCTCAACACGGAAGGCAAAGCAATTGAGGCTGTTGCAGAGGAAATCGCACAGTATATTGATGTTGATCTCAAACCTCCAACTTGGCATCCAATCTTGCGTCCTTTAAAACGAATGATTGTGCAGGTACGCCATGTTCGTTTATAGTCAGTTGGTTGTAGCGATACTATAAAGGTAAATTCCAAGAGAAATTCTCTGAGGCTATGGGTATGGCTCCAATATCCAATGAGCAGTCAAGTATCATTCGTACCGAACGCAGACTGACGATCGCAGGCACTCGCATCAGTCTCTACGATGTAATGGATTTTTTGAAAGCTCAATACCCACCTAAATTAATCCGCGACAAGTTCAACCTGACGGATGCACAGATCAATGCTGCCTTGTCTTACATTCAGGCAAATCAAACTCAAGTAGAAGCCGAATATCAAGATGTGCTGAAAACTAGAGAATAAATTCGCCAATATTGGGAAGAGCGCAACCGCGAACGCTTGGCTAAGATCAAAACTATGCCACGCAAACCCGATCGAGAAGCTCTCTGGGCAAAACTTGAGGAGCAAAAAGCCAAACGTGTCACCCAAAAAGCATGATTTTTCTGGTTGATTACAATCTTGACGGATATGCTCTTGTTTTGCTGGGTATTTTGACAAAGCGTGGTTGGCTGAAGTTGCTGTCTATCGACTTTGTTAATTTTAAAGAAGCTGGATTGTCTATGGATGGTAGCGATCGCATTGTTTAGCGTTATGCTCAATTCAACCAAATGATGATCCTTATATGATGTCCGCCAAATCACCCATAATAAACAGTTTGTAGTAAGGACTTCAGTCCCGGTTTGAGGACTAAAGTCCTCACTACGAGCAAACATTTTTATTCAGTTTGATTAATCGGACATGATATTACAGCCAACCGAAATATGAAAGGAAAGGATTCATTAGAACAGGTAATAATTAAAGCGATCGCGTCAAACACGCCCTAATACCAATTCTCGAAAAGAAGGCAACAGATGATGATGCGGGGACGTGGAGACTAGGAGACGCGGAGGTTGATGTGTAGCCAGATTTTAGAGAAAGAGTATAAATTCTGCTTGGAAACACTTGAAAAAAAAAAGCAAAGTCACAGTATTGGATTTACGGGCAGCAAATGCGGGGTGGGGTTCCGACTGTATTGCAACGAAGTGAGAATCGCTATATATGAAGCTCAATAAACCACCTCCTAATACCATTTTGAAAAAAGAATGCGACAAATAGTAAAGACGCGCTGTTTGAAGCGTCTCTACATCAGGATGTGTTGCAAACATTTATTAAATCGGTATGAGATGAGGAGGGGGTTTTTTTAGACCTATTTACTTCTGTTTATTTAACATTCAACATTTCTGATTTTGGCGAAGATATGGTCAACAGATACTCTTTTACAGATTAGGTGCTTCAAATTCCCCAACTTGTGCAGGATTACTATCTGTTTCTTGAGTTTGCTCTGAGTCTTCTTTTTGAATCCATAAAAATAGTATAGCAAACACGGGAAAAGGCAAAATATAAAAAATTAGGGGAATCATGATCCAGGGTAACCATGAAGCAGCATAGTCACCTGTGAGTTGTGTCATATCTACCATGATGTACTCCTCTCAAATTCAAAATTTAAAATTCAAATTTATCCTATGCAAAATCAGTGGAATTAAAACGGCAGGCAGCTAACATTAACTGCTCCTCTAAGGATGGCATCCAAGGAGTCAAAATTTTCGAGCAGTAAATATGCAAATACTGCACCACCCATTGCACCAAGAAAAATTCCACCGTTTAATTGGCTCCATTCTTCACGATTTCTCAATGGTCTTAATGAGTCTGTGGAATAAGCACTATAAGAACCTTTCGGATTCCCTTGGAATGTTGTAATCGCAAAAATGGAAATTCCCAAACAAGCAGATACAGCTATATATATGGCAGTGATTAATCCACTGAGATTTGCTCCATGTGCTGATTCCCGTAAAGGCCCAATAACAACCTCCGGCCCGACAAGAAAATACCCGTGAGCCATACCAATTTCGAGTCCCCGCATGAAAGGAGTTAACCCTTTACGATAGGCAGGTAAATTATTAATGAAAGCTCTAGCTAAAGGAGAATCATTAATAGGGGTTGATAAATTACCAAGACAAGGATCGCCTTTGAAGGGTTTTATTATATCTGTATCAACCGTATCAACTGTATTAGACATTATTATTACCTTTTGGATTGAACAGGTTTATTTTGATCTTCATTTTCAATATATCAATTCTTGATTTTTTAAAATATGTTTTTAGAAATTTTTAATAATAAATTAAACACTCATGCAAACACAAATAGGAAAGTCTCTTGCTCAGTCAAGCAAGAGAGGAGGTCGAAACTTTATATTTTTAATAATTGAATTTCTGAAATAAAAATAACAAAGTATAACCTTGAAAACTGAGATTGATTTGTTAACTGTTGACAGTCAAAAGTTAACTGCCAACAGTTGATTCATTGACCAAACTTACTTGCCGTTGACGCAATTAAAAAGGCTCCGTAGGTAGCGATATAACCAACAGTAAAGTGAGTTAAGCCGACTAAACGAGCCTGAACAATTGACAAAGCAACGGGTTTATCTCTCCAGTAGCCAAAGGATAGAGGCGTCTGTTCGTGTGCCCAAGCAAGAGTTTCGATTAACTCTTGCCAGTAACCCCGCCATGTAATTAGGAACATAAAGCTAACAGCCCAAGCTAAGTGTCCAAACAGGAACATCCAAGCCCAAACAGCTAAGTTACTAGTTCCATAAGGGTTATAGCCATTAATCAACTGGGCGGAGTTTGCCCAAAGGTAATCTCGGAACCAACCCATGAGATAGGTAGAAGATTCGTTGAATTGAGCGACATTCCCTTGCCAAATAGATAGATGCTTCCAATGCCAGTAGAAGGTTACCCAACCCAGAGTATTCAGCATCCAGAAGACGGCAAGGTAAGATGCATCCCAAGCTGAGATATCACAAGTACCACCCCTACCAGGCCCATCGCAAGGAAAGGCATAGCCAAAGTCTTTTTTATCGGGCATGAGCTTGGAACCACGAGCATCCAACGCACCTTTTACTAATATCAAGGTGGTGACGTGCAAACCAAGAGCGATCGCGTGATGAACATAAAAGTCACCCGGCCCAATTGTCAAGAACAATGAGTTAGTCCCGTTGTTGATTGCATCCAACCATCCCGGTAACCAGACATTGGCATGGTTAGGCCATGCCGTGAAAGCAATACTATCTGGGTTTGATAGTAGTGTGTTAAATCCATACAAAACCTTACCGTTAGCCGACTGGATAAACTGAGCAAAGACTGGCTCAATCAAGATTTGCTTATCAGCCGCGCCAAAGGCTACTTCTACATCGTTGTGGACGTACAGACCCAAGGTGTGGAAGCCTAAGAATAGGCATACCCAACTTAGATGAGCAATAATCGCTTCTTTGTGCTTCAACACTCGCTCTAAGACATTACCTTTATTCTGTTCTGGGTCGTAATCTTTAATCCAGAAGATGGCTGCATGGGAAAATGCCCCCACCATTAAGAACCCGGCAATATACTGATGATGTGTGTATAACGCCGCCATCGTGGTAAAGTCCTTGGCAATAAAAGCATAAGGCGGCATGGAATACATATGCTGTGCTGTCAAAGAGCTGGCAACGCCCAGACAAGCTAGTGCCAAAGAGAGTTGAAAATGCAGAGAATTATTTACTGTTTCGTACAGACCTTGGTGGGGTAGATTAAATGGCCCTTCAACTTTTCTACCAAAGAAAGTCTGAGCGTCCATCATCTGTTTGATGTTGTGACCGATACCCCAGTTAGTGCGGTACATATGACCCGCAACAATTAACAAGACTGCGATCGCTAAATGATGGTGTGCCATATCCGTCAGCCACAGGGATTGCGTCTGGGGATGGAAACCACCTAAGAATGTGAGAATTGCTGTGCCTGCACCTTGAGAGGTATTAAATATATGCTGGGCGGTATCAGGATTTTGAGCGTATGCTGCCCAATGACCCGTGAAAAATGGCCACAAACCAGCGGGATGGGGTGGAGTAAACAAAAAGTTATCCCAACCAACGTGTTGACCGCGAGATTCCGGGATAGCAACGTGTACTAAATGACCAGCCCAAGCTAGGCAGCTAACACCGAACAAACCTGCTAAATGGTGATTTAAGCGAGCTTCTGAATTTTTGAACCAACCCAGATTCGGGCGAAATCTAGGTTGTAAATGCAACCATCCTGCAAACAACCAAACTGCCGCTAGCAGAATTAGGAACAATGCACCAACATACAATTCAGTATTTGTCCGCAACCCGATAGTGTACCACCAGTGGTAGACGCCAGAATAGCAGATATCTACAGGGTTTCTCGCTCCTGCTTGGGTAAAAGCTTCAATCGCTCCCGGCCCAAATTGAGCATCCCAAATCGCGTGGGCAATAGGACGCACATGCACAGGATCTTTAATCCAGACCTCAAAATTACCTTGCCAAGCAACGTGGAACAAAATCCCCGACGCCCACAGAAAGATAATTGCTAGATGACCAAAGTGAGAGGCAAAAATCCTTTGATAAAGATTTTCCTCGGTCATCCCATCATGACTTTCAAAATCGTGAGCAGTGGCGATCGCATAGAAAATACGCCGCGTTGTCGGATCGCTAGCAAGGTCTTGGCTAAATTTTGGGAATTTAGTAGCCATAGTTTAGATAGCCGTTTTGCTTGTCAATTTATTGTTTTTGTCATTAGTCATTAGTTCTTTGTCATTTGCGAATCACTAATGACTAATAACTACTATCCAAGTGCTGTCATTCGTGCTAGGAAGAAAGCCCAAGTAGTAACAATTCCTCCTAAAAGGTAATGAGCAACTCCTACAGCCCGACCGTGAACGATGCTCAAAGCACGAGGTTGAATAGCTGGGGCAACTTTCAACTTATTGTGCGCCCAAACTATCGATTCAATCAGTTCTTGCCAGTAGCCACGACCACTGAATAAGAACATCAGACTAAAGCCAAAGACGAAGTGTCCGCCCAGGAACATTAAACCGTAAGCCGAAAGTGATGTATTGTACGATGTGATCACCTGTTGTGATTGCGCCCAAAGAAAATCACGCAACCAGCCGTTATTCGTAATTGACGAAGTCGCAAAGTTGCCACCAGTGATGTGAGTAACCACCCCATCTGCTCCCACCGTCCCCCAGACATCTGACTGCATCTTCCAGAAGAAGTGGAAAATCACCATACTCAGAGAGTTGTACATCCAAAATAGACCCAGGAAGACATGATCCCAAGCCGATACCTGACAAGTACCACCCCGTCCCGGCCCGTCGCAGGGGAAGCGGAAGCCTAAATTAGCTTTATCTGGAACTAAACGAGAACTGCGGGCAAATAAAACCCCTTTCAGCAGTACGAGAACAGTGACGTGAATTGTGAAGGCGTGAATGTGGTGAATTAAGAAATCTGCTGTACCCAAGGTAATGGGCATCATTGCCACTTTCCCAGCCACAGCCACTACACCACCACCGAAAGCATAGCTGACAGGCTCGTGCAAATTAGGAGCTGCGGTTCCCAATCCTGTTAGTTCCAGATTTCGCAAGCCGCCGAAAGCATGACCCAAAGGTGCAGCAACTTGAAGAGCTGGATTACCTATAGTCATTGTATGGATGTGTTGCAACCACTGGGCAAATACTGGCTGTAGTTGAATTCCCGTATCCGAGAACATATCTTGAGGACGACCAAAAGCCCGCATCGTGTCATTGTGACAATACATAGCAAAGCTATGGAAGCCAAGGAACTGACACACCCAAACCAGGTGAGAAATAATTGCATCCCGATGGCGTAGTACCCGATCCAGCACATTATTGTAATTTTCTTCTGGTTCGTAGTCCCGTACCATGTAAATCGCTGCGTGGGCTGCCGCCCCAACTATCAGGAAACCCCCAATCCACACATGATGAGTGAACAGAGATACCACAGTTGCATAGTCGGTTGCCAAATAGGGATAGGGCGGCATCGCATACATATGATGGGCGATGATAATGCTCAAAGAACCCAACATTGCCAAATTAATTGACAGTTGAGCGTGCCAGGAAGTCGTCAGAACTTCAAATAGACCCTTATGACCGACAGGCCCGATAAAGCTCAAGAATGGCAGCATATTAGGAGTTCTGGCATCATCCAGCATTTCTTTGATGCTGTGACCGATACCCCAATTGGTACGATACATATGACCGGCAACGATGAACATTACCGCGATCGCCAAATGATGATGTGCAACATCTGTTAACCACAAGCCGCCTGTGACAGGGTTAAGACCACCCTTAAAAGTGAGGAAGTCAGCAAAATGCCCCCACTGCAAGGTGAAGAAAGGCAATACACCCTTCACAAAGCCCCAATCTACACGGGGATACAACTCGTTCATCAAACTGGGATTCAAGATGAACTCGTGCGGCAAGGGAATATCCTCAAGAGCTACTCCAGCATCCAACAGCTTGTTAGTTGGTAAAGAAACATGAATGAGGTGTCCCGTCCAGCCCAACGAACCCAAACCCAAAAGCCCAGCTAAGTGATGATTTAACATCGACTGGGTATTTTGGAACCATTCCAGTTTGGGAGCACGTTTGTGATAGTGGAACCAACCAGCAAACAGCATCAGCGCTGCCATTACCAAGCCACCAATTGCAGTGCAATACAACTGGAATGTATTAGTAAAACCAGCAGCACGCCACATTTGGAAAAGCCCAGATGTGATTTGAATGCCGTAGAAACCACCACCCATATCTCCATTCAAAATTTCTTGGCCAAATATGGGCCAAACAACTTGAGCGCTGGGTTTAATACTAGTTGGGTTTGTCATCCAAGCCTCAAAATTGGAAAAGCGAGCACCATGAAAATACATCCCGCTTAACCAAAGAAATACCACCGCTAGATGTCCAAAATGGGCAGCAAAAATCTTGCGCGATATATCTTCTAAATCGCTAGTATGAGTATCGAAATCGTGGGCGTTAGCATGTAAGTTCCAAATCCAGGTTGTGGTTTTGGCACCTTTGGCAAGGGTGCGGTCAAAGTGTCCTGGTTGCGACCACTTCTGAAAAGAAGTTGCTACTGGATCGTTATCAACTACAACCCTCGCCTCTTGCTCTCGCTCTGGCGTAAGAGTCATTGAACTCTCCCTCTTCTATTAAAGAAATGAGAACTTTGCTCTACTCAAAGTAGTTGTATTTAAGTTTGTTGTTAGTTGTTCGTTGGGGGATTAACTATTAGCTACATAACCCTTGGAGTAGAGAATAAGCAAAAAAAATGAAGAACTGATGAAGGAAGCTAGTTTTTAACAAAATATTACATTTTTAATATTTCCAATTTAGTATTTCAGCTACTTGTTGAGCCAGAGTCATTAAATCAAAAGGTTTAGCGATCGCAGCCCTCACCCCAAGTTTTACCATCTGGGATATCTCTCCATTCACTAACGTTGTTAATAAAATTACAGGGATATGATAGGTTACAGGGTTGCTCTGCAACTGTTGCAAGGTTACAGATAAATCCTGTTCGCAGACGAATGCGTCCACATCCATGAGGATGACATCGAGTTTCTCTGTCTCAGTTTTAACAATCGCTTCATAACTGGATGCTGTTGTCAGCACTTCCCAACCTGCCTCTGTTTCTAAGCAAAGCTGGGTTAACTCCCGAATAACGTTTTCATTTTCAATTAGTAAAATGCGCCGGGTTATCACTGCTAAGATTTACCTTTCTGCCTCAAATTAGCTGGCAGATATACAATTCCAGCTTCTTGTAGAGTAGGCAAAAAATCTGAATAATCAATGAAGAGAGTCAGCCTTTTGGAGCATTTACCTATAGAAATTTAGTTTCACACCAACCTTGCCAAAATCTGTACAATAAATGGTTGGGTCTGCAATTAAAAGTTTTTACTCGTTGGAGACAAAAAACATGACCCCGTTAGAATTTCAGGATTTCCACGTTGCAACTAAGTGTATAACAAAACATCTGCTTATACAGGGTAAGTACCGAGAATACTTTGTAATCACTGAGACTATTGACAACATTGATTGCAACATAACATTAGCACCTAAATCTGATACCAAACTTCAGGTAAGTTATGCACAGGAGATGTTTTTATGAATAGGCGGCAACTGATGCAGACTGCGTTGGGCGGTTTAGCCGCCGCAATTCCAGTGAAAGTGGCGGGTGAGGAAGGGAGCGGGGTATTAAAGACTGTAAAGCCCAAACCTGCCACTGCAAACGACGCCCGCAGTTTTCCGAAAGGATTTGTCTGGGGAACCGCTACCTCAGCCTACCAGATTGAAGGCGCTGTTAAGGAAGATGGTCGCGGCGTATCTATTTGGGATCGGTTTGCACACACACCTGGCAAGATATTTGATGGAAGTAACGCGGATGTTGCCGTAGACCACTATCATCGGTACAAAGAAGACGTGCAGTTGATGAAGGCGATGGGGACGAAGGCGTACCGCTTTTCCATCGCCTGGCCCCGTATATTCCCAGAGGGCAGGGGCAAGGTGAATCCAAAGGGTCTCGATTTTTACAATCGTCTCGTAGATGAACTACTCGCCAACGGTATCGAACCATTTCCGTCCCTCTATCACTGGGATTTGCCTCAGACTTTGCAAGAGCGATATGGTGGTTGGGAATCTCGCGAAACTGCTCTGGCGTTTGCCGATTACGCGGGTTACGTCACCGAAAAACTGAGCGATCGCGTCCAACGCTTTTTCACACTCAACGAAATCCGCACGTTCGTAGATCGGGGACACGAATCCGGCATCCTCGCACCAGGATTTAAACTGCCGCCTGCCCGATTGAATCAGGTTAGGCATCATGCAATTCTCGCCCATGGTCTCGCAGTTCAGGCGATTCGCGCCAAGGCGCGTCGGGGAACCAAAGTGGGGCCAGCAGAAAACATCTTCGCTGTCGTACCCATCATTGAGACACCAGAACATATCAAGGCGACCGAGATTGCCATGCGCGAGCTGAATGCAGGTTATTTGACCGCCATGCTAGAAGGTCGTTATACCGATGCGTATCTCAAAGCGGCAGGAGCGGATGCACCCAAATTCACCTCCGAAGACTTGAAAGCCATCGCTTCCCCGATAGATTTCGTCGGCATCAATATCTATACGCCGGATTATTACATCAGTGCTAGTAACAAACCTCCTGGTTATCAATCCCTTCCGTTCAACAAATCTCACCCACGAATGGTTTCGTCCTGGCATCGGCTCGGCCCGGAAACGCTATATTGGGCACCACGTCTTTTGCAGAAACTGTGGAATGTGAAGGAAATTTACATCACCGAGAATGGATGCGCTACCAGCGACGAAGTGGCTAAAGACGGCCAAGTATATGATAGCGATCGCATTATGTTCTTGCGTAGTTACTTGACGCAACTGCAACGTGCAACCTCTGAAGGAGCGCCCGTGCGCGGCTATTTCCTCTGGAGTTTGCTGGACAACTTTGAGTGGGTTGCTGGTTACGCCCAACGCTTCGGAGCGATCTATGTGGATTATACGACGCTGAAACGCACGCCGAAATTAAGCGCATCGTTCTATCGAGAAGTAATCGCTCGAAACAGTGTGATGTAACGGGTGCAGTTTCCGACGTCAGGAAGGTTGGCAACGTTACTAGCTACTACACGCAATAAACTCACACCGACTTACCAACCAATGCCTGTAGCACTTGATCGGATAAGGTAAAAGGATCGTAGGGCTTGGTAATGACTGCCGCGATCTTGAGTTGAGTAAACTGACGTTGTTCGGCAGCTTGTGCTTTTGCTGTGAGCAAAATTACCGGAATATTCTTAGTTTGAGGATTTTTCTGGAGGTTTTGCAAGGTTGTCAACCCATCCATATCTGGCATCATTACATCTAAGAGAATGACATCAGGTTGTTCGGCAGCAGCTTTGATTAAACCTTCTCTACCGGAAACTGCTGTTAGAACTTCCCATTCGCCAGCTATCTCCAAACACATCTGTGTAGTTTCTCGGATATCCTGTTCATCATCAATAATCAAAATACGTTTTTTGACAACTCCTCGTCCGATTGGATCGGGGATTCTTGGTTCATCGGGATAACTCATGCTACTTGCCCTCCCCAAAATTCACTGCGATGTGCCCCACCGCTGTATACCCACGTTGCAAAACTACCTGAGCAGCAGCTACATCTCGATTGGTTTCATACCCGCATTCAGGGCATTTGTGAACACGCTCTGACAATAATTTCTTACCAGTATGTGTTTGACACCGTGGGCAGGTTTGACTCGTCCCATTTGCATCCACTTTGGCAAAGAACTTATCTCGCTTCAAACAAACATGGCTGAGAATACTGAGGAACTGCCCAAACCCTGCATCAAGCGTGTGTTTGCATAGTATCCCGGCTGACATTGCTTTCAGGTTCAAATCTTCAGCAAATATCATTCCAGCGCGATCGCACAATTGATGGGCAGTTTTAAAATGAAAGTCTTTACGTGTATTCGAGATGTATTCGTGGTGTTTGGCAATCCGGTGTTGCAATTGATGCGATTTCCTGGAACCCTTGTTTTTACGCTTCAGTTGACGCTGCAGCAATTTCAGCTTGCGTTGCCCATCCACAAAAAATCGAGGTCTAGCAATCAATTGTCCATCGGAAGTTGCTAAAAAATGTCCCAGCCCTAAATCAATTCCCAATCCATGCCCAGAAGGTGAAGGTTGAGGCACATCAACATCAAGCTGCAAAGTGAGCATGGCGTAGTATCCAGACGCTCTTTTGACAACACGAATTTGCTTGACTTCAAACCCTTCAGGAATAGAACGCGATAGATGCAGTTTTACCCACCCAATCTTAGGTAGGTTGACTTCATCGTTCCCGTCATCTCTGCGCATCACCTCCAAGTTCAATTGAGGAAACACTATGGAGCGCATCCGCTTCTTGAAGCGAGGGAATCCATGCCCACGTTCCCACATCGCAACAAACGTCGCTTCTAATTGCCGTAGCACTTGCTGCAATACATGGGTGTGAGGCAGTTTTAATTCAGGAGATTTCTTCTTTGCTTGAGCTAATGACTTGCATTGCCGCGCAAAGGTTGGTCGTGGTGTATCAGGAGAAATAATATACTCGTGCTTGATACTGCACGAATTGAGTTCGCACTTACGAGAATTACCCCAATCCTTTCGCTCACGTAACGCAAAGTTGTAAACCTTGCAACAAATCTTTAGCCAAAGGTCTAGTGTTTCGCGTTGCGCGTCGGTGGGAATGAGCTTGTACTCATAAGTTAGATTCAGCATACAACCATGATAAAACCAGTCTGAATAAATAGGTATGCGTTTATTCAAAAAAATCCATGTTGAAGAAAAGCCGATCATTTAACTACTAATCGCTAACTAATAGGTAAGGTGAAATAGAAGGTGCTACCCTTCCCTAAACTGCTCTCTGCCCAGATTTTGCCTCCATGCTGTTGGATGATACTGCGACAAATCGCCAATCCCAAACCAGTACCGCCTTGATGACGAGAGTTAGAAGCATCGACTTGCTGAAAGCGGTCAAAAATTGTCTCTAGTTTATCTTCAGGAATACCTCGCCCTTGGTCTTTGATTTGGAATAACAAATAGGAGCTAGCAGAAGTAGTAAATTTATTTTCTTCCCCACCCCCCGCTTTCCTCTCTTCTCCTTCTTGTTGAAGTTCAACACTCAGCCATACAGTGCTACCTGGAGGCGAAAATTTAATGGCGTTGCTGAGTAAGTTAGTAATTGTCTGGATGATGCGGTCTGGATCTGCCCATAATTGCACCGATGCTGGTGTCAGTTCTAGATGAATTTCTGCTTTCTCAGCCATTGCTCGCATTTCATCCACAGCCTGAATCATCAAGTCTGCGGCGTTACAAGTCTGTTTGTGCATCGTCACTTTGCCTGAATTGATGCGCTCAATATCAAGGATGTCATTGATCAAACGCACTAAACGGTTGGTGTTATCAAAGGCAATTTCTAACATCCGCTGACTTTTTTCGGGTTGATTGTTTAAGGAACCTCGCGCCAACAAACCTAAAGCACTGCGAATTGAAGTTAGAGGTGTTCGCAATTCATGGCTAACAACAGAGACAAATTCATCCTTCATCCGTTCTATTATTTGTCGTTCGGTAATATCCTTAAAAATAACTACAGCACCGACAATTGTTTTTTGTTCTCGAATCGGTGTAGAGACATACTCGACTGGAAATTTTGAGCCATCGCGACGGTAAAATATATCGTCAGTAATATGTTGTACTGTCCCATCTTGTAAGGTGGCATAGATGGGATTGTCTTCAAAAAAATAACGGATACCGTCGGGTCGAGAATGCTTAACAATTTCGTGCATAAACAGATTAATTAGTTCTTTGACTGTATATCCCAGCATTCTTGCTGCTGCTGGATTGACGAAAGTGATTTTGCCCTGACAATTTAAACCGTAAATTCCCTCGCCAGCTGAATTTAAAATTAACTCGCTTTGCCGACTGAGGCGTTCTAGTGAGGCTTGTGTTTGCTTGCGATCGCGAAGTGCGCGTTCTCGTTCGCTAATTTCTTGCAACAATCGCCGATTGGCTCTTCGTAACTCTGCTGTTCGTTCGTGGACTCGTTGCTCTAATTCGGCATTCAATGCAGAAATTTTTTTCTCAGCCTGCTTGCGCTCTTCGATATCGCACTGCAAGTCAGCATTGAGAGCATGAACTTGCTGATACAGTTGATATTGATGAATTGCCATGGCAAAGTGGCTAGCCAAAGCTTGGGCAAGTTCAATTTCTGTGGCTTGCCATGGTTGGGCTTGACCCCGCTTCAATTCTCGCCATGTCTCAAAGGATATAATCGGATACAGATGTCTTTGATCGTTGCGGTCTGGTCGTCGCGCCCAGATAGTTTCTATGTCAATTTCATCACGAAAAATACTTAAGTAACCCAAAAAATGCTGTCGATACTGCAAGCCAATAATCAGTAAACTGCGAATTCCAGCCCCCAAAAACATCTGCGCTAAATCTGATTGCAGTGCCGCTTGATACAAATCATCAACAGCCCAAACTTGCTTTCCCTCTGCAGCAGTTGCTTCCATTCTTAACCATTCTCGCCAGCTAGGATGTTCTTCGAGGAAATCGGGAACTGGAGAAGCGGGAAAAGATGAAGAATTGATTGCTTCCCTTTGTTGTGCTTGTTCCTTTCTCTTGTTGTTGTCTTTAACAGCAGAAATCGGCTGTTTACCAGTAGTGAACAACTGTGTTTTCTCAGCAGGGTTTTGGGGTGTGATACAAATTCTGCCGCCCGCACCTTGTAGGGCTGATACAGTTAACTCTAGTGCTTGTTGCAGTTGCATCTCAGTCATAGAGTGTAGCAGCTTGGCAACACGATTAATTGTGGCTTCTTGTTGGGCTTGAAGGCGGCTTTGCTCTAAGAGGATGGCTTGAGCGATCGCTATTGATAATTGATCTGCTACTAGCTGCACTACCTGTAATTCTTGCTCTGTGACTTGACGTGGCAAACTATGATGGGAAACTAACAAACCCCATAAATGCTCACGATGCAAAATTGGCACAACTAAAGAAGATTGCACTCCCATTGAGGTGAGGTATTTTACATGACAAGAATCTACTGCTCGAAACCGAATGTCATGTTTGAGTTCGATAGATTCTTCAGCTTCTGGAACCGGACTCAGTCCAATTTGTTGCGCTGCTACATCTACAATTGAACGCTGACGAGCCAACACAAATAACTCACGAGCTTCAGATGGGATATCCTCAGCCGGGAAGTGTTGCCCTAACAAGGATGGTAAGCGTTCTTCGTTCACAGACTCTGCTACAACTTCACCACTACCATCTGTATCAAATCGATATATTTTAACGCGGTCAGTCTCCAAAAATCCACGGATTTCGGCAACAGTTACTGACAGTATTGCTGGCAATTCTACAGATTGACGAATGCGATTCATCATCCGATGTAGCAAAACTTCCAAGGAAGTGATTTGCTTTTCACCAGCATTGCTAGTGTCATTTAACGCCTTTGAATGGGGATTATTCGATGGCATCATCTAAAACATCATGGCGAAGTATTTTCTCTAGTTCTGCAAACGCAGGCTGCTGTATTTCTTGCTTCAAGGCTATAACCAAATCGCACAAATGTAGCACTTGATTTTGATTAATGCTCATTTGCGATCGCAACATCAGTTCAACTTCAAAAGCCAAACGCGAACCTTTGCTAAAACCAAAGATGCCCAAAGCTCCCGCCAGTTTATGTGCTGCTTGTTGTGCTTTTTGTCTTAATTCGTCTCCCAGGTTGTTTTCTAGTAATGCTGCGGTGGCTTGCTCTAAAATCATGATGCGATCGCAACTCTTAACTTTTAGCTTCTCCCATAATTTAGTTAAGGCTGCTTTTGTTTGTTGTATACCATTATGTAAATCTTGAGTCTCATAACATAAATCTCCTGCCTGTTGTTTTGTATTCGATTTCGCGCCATTTAATCTGTGATTTTCTTTTGTCTTTTGTGACAATTTTTGAGAAGATGTAAATACTTTCAAGCGATAACCTAAACCATACACCGTTTCAATAAAATCACTTTCCGCTCCTGCTTGTTTAAGTTTTTGACGCAAACCTTTGATATGAGCCGTAACTGTATCCTCTTGGGGGGCTTCTTCTGTGGCCCACAAGTGTTCTAAAATGTCGCTGCGGCTAAAAACTTGATGTCCGTTGCGAAGAAAAAGCTCTAGCAAACGATATTCCTTGGGAGTTAAATTGAGGAGATTAGTGTTATAACTAACTTCACATTTACTAGGATCGAGACGCAGGTTTTCCCATTCCAAAACCGTTTGGATAGGTGAATTCCGCCGTCGCAATAAAACCCGAATTCGAGCTAATAATTCTGACATATCAAAAGGTTTAACAAGATAATCATCCGCTCCAGCATCTAATCCCATCACTTTATGAGTGCTAGAATTTTGCGCTGTTAATAGCAGCACAGGAGCCTGATAATTATGAGAACGTAACCTTTGACAAAGCTGAATACCGTCCAACTTCGGTAGCATCACATCCAATAAAATTAAGTCATAGTTGAAAGCTTCTACAAGCTCCCAGCCCAATTCTCCATCATTTGCAATATCGACAACATAATGGTGATTCCCAAGGATCTTTTCTAGAGTATCCGCAATGCACTCGTCATCTTCTACTAGTAAAAGTCTCATGAAATATCGCCCTATTAGTAATCGGAATATATGGAATTACACGCTTGGGTTTTTGACTTTAACAGTTACCAGTTATCAGTTACCAGTTATCAATTTTTTCACTTTTTCACTGTTTACTGATTTAACAATTTCTACGCCGATTGCTCAAGCGTGATATTCGCAATTAATTCAGTTGACTTTTCTGTTCATTTTGTGATGATGTTAAATAAAGAATTGAAGAGAAAGATAAACAGGGAATACTCACCTTTTTATCTTTCATTTTTTAACAAGCAGCGTTTCAGAATTGCCATGCGATCGCTCCACAATCTTTGGAAAAGCGAGGACTACAAAATGAAAGTATGTTGTTAAAATGCGTCAGCTACAAATTGATTCGGAGATAACCGCCAAAAAATCAAAATTAGGGGAATCAAAAAATTTGGTTAATAAAAAAATAACTGATTGCTCACAACAAATGTTACTAGCATTGTCCCATTCTAGAAGAACTGAGCGACTAAGTGTATTTTGTTTGAGATTAACACTCATTATTAACAGATATCTCATAAACTTAGTTACTTAGCTTTAATATTTTTTACTTTTCTTTACTTATTTTTATAAATTCTAGAGTACTTTTTTACAGTTCCCCGACTTCTCTAAGAAGTCGGGGAACTCGTTTTCTAGCGTGTCAAGGCAAAGTCACCACTAAGGTTCTGATTGCGAACCACTATCTAAAACCTGCTCAAATTAACTTATCGACAAGTAGTTAGTAAAGTTTTGTAAAGATTACTTATTTCTTCATTAGTTCTTCATGTTTTTTCACTATTGTGCTTTTCATAAATCTTGAACAATATTTTCGTCGTAGCTGATGAAGGTTTGACTGCAAACATATAGCCCATCGCCTCCAGTGTGAGAGTGCGCTGCGATGGAAACTCCTGCCCATTCCGTAAGGATGTATTAAGTATGAAGCTAGAGTCAGATCATGTAATTGCAACCTCAGATAGTAGCGATTACACTTCTGAGCCAACAGCAAACAAACTCTCAAAAAGACGCAAAAAAGTTAATTATTGGGAAAAATTTTGTTCATGGGTTACCAGCACAGAAAACAGATTATACGTTGGCTGGTTTGGTGTGTTGATGATTCCTTGCGTCTTAACAGCAGCGACTGTTTTTATCATCGCCATCATCGCCGCTCCTCCTGTAGACATGGATGGAATAGGTGCGCCAATTTCCGGTTCAATACTTTCTGGAAATAACATTATCACTGCTGCTGTTGTACCAACATCGGCTGCAATTGGTCTGCATTTTTATCCTATTTGGGAAGCTGCTTCTATAGATGAGTGGCTTTACAATGGCGGGCCATATCAACTGATTGTGCTGCATTTTTTGATTGGCATCATCGCCTATCAAGATCGGGAATGGGAATTGAGTTACCGTTTGGGAATGCGTCCGTGGGTTTCTTTAGCATTTACCGCCCCCGTCGCCGCATCCGTTTCAGTGCTGTTAATTTATCCAGTTGGACAAGGTAGTTTATCTGCGGGAATGCCTTTAGGAATATCTGGCACATTTCACTTTATGTTGCAGTTTCAAGCAGACCACAACATCTTGATGAGTCCTTTGCATCAGTTAGGAGTGATTGGGGTTTTAGGTGGTGCTTTTGCAGCTGCAATGCATGGTTCCTTAGTCACATCTACCCTAATTCGCAGTCACAATCACAGCGAGTCTGAATCAATTAACAAAGGATATAAACTTGGTCAACAACACCCAACCTATAGTTTTAGGTCTGCCCAAGTTTACCTATGGCACTTGATATGGCAGCGTGTTAGTTTTCCTAACTCTCGCAAATTGCACTTCTTTTTGGCAGCTTTACCAGTAGCAGGAATTTGGTCTGCGGCTTTAGGTGTAGACATCGCTGCCTTTGACTTTGACTACTTGCAATTTCATCAGCCTGAGCTCAAAAGCCAAGGGCAGATTATTCACACTTGGGCAGACACAATTGATTGGGCTTCTTTAGGGATAAAAATTTTAGATGAACGCCATATTTATGACTTCCCTGAAAACTTAACAGCAGGTGAAGTAGTGCCTTGGAAGTAGGCATCTTGAATTTTCAATTTGGAATTTTTTATGACTACTATTTCCACACGACCAACAAGCCGTTTCCCAACTTGGGAAAGGTTCTGCAACTGGGTCACCAGTACCGAAAATCGCCTGTATATTGGCTGGTTCGGTGTCTTGATGATTCCCCTGCTAGGTGTTTCGATCTGCGTCTTTACGATCGCCTTTATTGCTGCTCCTCCAGTGGATATTGACGGCATCCGCGAACCAGTATCCGGTTCACTACTCTACGGCAACAATATCATTACCGCCGCCGTAGTTCCCATGTCCAACGCGATTGGATTGCACTTTTACCCCATTTGGGAAGCAGCTTCTATGGACGAATGGCTCTACAATGGCGGGCCATACCAGATGATAGGTTTCCATTACATTCCAGCCCTTGCTTGCTACATGGGGCGTGAGTGGGAATTATCATACCGTCTGGGAATGCGTCCTTGGATTGCGGTTGCCTACAGCGCTCCTCTTGCTGCGACAACTTCAGTATTCTTGATTTACCCAATTGGACAAGGTAGCTTCTCTGATGGACTGCCTATGGGTATTAGCGGCACTTTCAATTTTATGTTTGTGTTCCAAGCCGAACATAACATTCTCATGCATCCCTTACACATGATTGGAGTCGCTGGAGTCTTGGGAGGTTCGCTGTTCTGTGCAATGCACGGTTCGCTAGTGACATCTAGTCTCATTCGTGAAACCACAGAATTAGAATCGCAGAACTACGGTTACAAATTTGGTCAAGAACAAGAGACCTATAATATTGTTGCAGCGCATGGTTACTTTGGTCGCCTAATTTTCCAGTACGCCAGCTTTAACAATAGCCGTTCCTTGCACTTTTTCCTTGCAGCTTGGCCGGTGATTTGTATTTGGGGTACTGCTATAGGCATCAGCACAATGGCGTTTAACCTGAATGGCTTCAACTTTAATAATTCCATCCTTGATTCCCAGGGACGCGTACTTCCCAGTTGGGCTGATGTTTTGAATCGGGCAAACTTAGGTTTTGAAGTGATGCACGAACGGAATGCTCATAATTTCCCACTAGATCTTGCCTGTGGTGAAGCTATTCCTGTAGCAATCACAGCACCTTCCATCACTGCCTAGTTGGTTTTCAGTTGTCAGTTTGATTCCTCCCTGGCAACTGAACCATTTCCTAATCAATTTGTTGTTGGTTGTTAGTTGGTTGTTATTTATAACCTACTAACCACTAACTACTAATCACTGTACGGGCGAGTTTAAAAGATAAATTGTCGGTTTTAACCCAAAAATCATCAACAAAACCGCACGGCAGTCGCTACAACGCGCTGCCTCCCCTACTAACTACTAACCACTAACTAAAAAAATCAGGAGTAATTTATGAGCGTTGTCACCGAATTAATTCTCAATGCTGACAGTGAATCTCGCTATCCTGCTCCTAAAGAGCTAAGAATTTTTCAAGACTTTGTCAAAACAGGAGAGCAACGCATTCGGATTGCAAAAATATTGGCAGAAAATGAACAACTAATTGTGCAACGTGGCAGCCAGAGATTCTGGGAACGTTGCCCGAATACTCCTAGTAATAGTGGTAACGAACGGAAAACCGCTTCCTGTCAACGCGATCAAGGTTGGTATGTTCGCTTAGTTGCTTACTCAGTCTTGGCGGGCAGTGAGAAACCCTTGGAAGAAATAGGCACTGTTGGCATTAAAGAAATGTATAACAATTTAGAGATTCCACTCAGAAATATAGTCGAAGCAATGCGCTGTATTAAAGAAGAAGCTGTATCCATGATGAGTGAGGAAGATGCTGTTGAAGTAGGGCCATATTTCGATTACATAATTAGAGCTTTGTCATAGAAATGATAAGCCAATGAAGAATGAAGTATGAAAAATAAAAGATAAATTTATACTTCATTTTTCGTCTTTTCTTAAAAATTTATTACTCCGATTACTTGAAGACTCAAATTAAGGACACAAGGTTATGCAAGACGCCATTACTTCTTTGATTAATTCTTCTGATGTTCAAGGCAAATACCTGGATAATAATTCTTTAGATAAGCTACAACATTACTATCACACTGGTGATATGCGAGCGCGTGCTGCTACTACGATTAGTGCAAATGCTAAAACTATCGTTACTAAAGCAGTAGCTAAATCTCTGCTTTATACAGACATCACCGCTCCTGGTGGCAATATGTATACCTGTCGTCGTTATGCTGCTTGTGTTCGAGACTTAGATTACTTTTTACGCTATGCTACCTACGCCATGTTGGCTGGTGATCCCTCAATTCTAGACGAGCGTATTCTGAATGGTTTGAGGGAAACTTATAACTCTTTGGGCGTTCCCATTGGTGCAACTATACGAGCAGTGCAAGCAATGAAGGAAGTAACTAATAGCATGATAGGTGTTGATGCAGGTAAGGAAATGGGTGTCTATTTCGATTACATCGCCTCTGGCTTGAGTTAAAAAGCAAGGAATGGGGAATAGAGATTCAGTATGAAAGGAGGTAAAGGTTTAAAATCTCGCCCCTTGTGGACGACCTACTTTTCCCCCAACCCTGTTCCCTGTTCCCTTTTATCTATTACCAATTAACAATTCTCTATTACCAATGAGCATTATTATAAAATCAATTGTGAATGCCGATCGCGAAGCTCGATATCTCAACGCTGGTGAGTTACGCGCCATTCAAGAATTTTATGAAAATGGAGTTTCTCGGCTGAATTTTGCCGTGACTCTGACGGAAAATGAAAAAACAATTGTAGAAAAGGCAAGTCTAAAATTTTGGGAACGCTGTCCAAATACGCCTAGTAATAGCGGCAATAGAATGTATCGGAATTCGTGCTTGCGCGACCAAAGTTGGTACATTCGTTTGATTACTTATGCTTTGGTAGTGGGAGATGTAGAGCCTCTAGCAGAAATTGGCACTATTGGAGTCAAAGAAATGTACGAATCACTAGAAATTCCCCTACCCAATCTAGTGGAAGCAATTCGTTGCCTCAAAGAAGTATCTTTAGACTTATTTACTTTAGAAGATGCTGCCGAAGTAGCACCTTATTTTGACTATTTGATTAAGAGTTTGATGCCTTGATTGGGCATTGGTCACTAGTCATTAGTCATTGGTCATTTGACAGAGGACAAATAACAAAGGACAAAGTTAAATGAGTGCTAAAGCAAGTAGTAATAGTTCAGTTGCTCATCCACAACAATATCAAACTGTACCTATTGCAGTTATTTCACAAGCAGAACAACAAGACCGCTGTTTAAAGCGTACTGAACTTCAAGAACTCAATTCATTTTTTAGTTCTGGTAATAAGCGTTTAGAAATTGTAGAAACGCTAACTAAAAATGCAGACGAAATTGTATCTGTGGGGGCAAATCGGATTTTTGTTGGTGGTTTTCCAATGGATTACTTGGAAAAACCCCAAGATCCTTTAGGATTGCCTGGTTCTGGTTACTATGTGGGTGAGGATTATCTAAGTGCAGCCCGCAGAAATGGTTATGTTCCGGATCGGGAACGGGTAAATTTATTACCAACGCCAAGGTTTTTCAATCCTTTAAGCGCTTGGTGGGAACAAGCGCGTACCCTCTTCACTGATAGAGAACCGCTTCCAGAGGGTTTCCGTTTTATCAATATTTCTCGCTACGGGCCGACGAGAATGAAACGGTCTATGCGAGACTTAGCATGGTTTTTACGGTATATAACTTTTGCAATTGTTGCTGGTGATACTAGTATTTTGTCAGCTAATGCTAGAGGATTGCGCGGAGTTATCCCAGAAGATGTAACAGATGCTACTGTAGTTGCTCTGAAGGAAATGCAACGTCAATCTCTCAGCTACTTTGCAAATGATCCTGAGGCGCAGGAAATTATTAAGCACAATTTTGAAGTATTGATATCGGAATATCTTGTTGAAAAACCTCCAGCCCAACTTAGAATTGGCGTTTCCAACGAACAGCAGGGTTTGGTATTGCCCCAAAGTTATGCGATCGCCTCCCAAGTACGACTCAAATATGTAATGAAGTCAGTTTTACTAGAGACGGAAAAGCAAGCCGTAATTAAAGCTGCCTATCGCCAAGTTTTTGAGTGCGATGTTACTGCTACTTATGGTTTCGCTGTAGATGAATTGGAGTCTCAAGTTAAGGGTGGACAAATTTCCATGAAGGAGTTTGTTCGTCGTTTAGGTAAATCTCGCCTCTACCGCAGACTTTTCTGGGAGCCATACACCATCAGCCGCGTAATTGAACTGGCAATGCGTCACTTTTTGGGAAGGGGATTGAGTTCTCTCGAAGAATTCCAAGCAGACTTTGCTGTAGTTACCAAAGGTGGTTTACCTAAACTAGTTGATACTTTGGTAGATTCCCAAGAATACGCTGACTACTTTGGCGAGGAAACAGTACCATATCTGCGTGGCTTGGGACAAGAAGCTCAGGAGTGCCGTAATTGGGGGCCGCAGATAGATTTGTTTAAGTACAGCGCTGCTGTTCACAAAGTACCCCAATTTGTGACACTGTTTGGCAAATATACCAAACCCTTACCCAATCAGCATCCTTATGGTTCTGGTAACGACCCTCTCGAAATTCAATTTGGTGCAATTTTTCCTGTAGATACTTTACCCGCAACGACTCTCCACAGTCCTGCACCCTTTGGTAAAGATAACCGCCGCATTCTGATTAGTTCTGATGGTTTGGGACAAGTTCCAGGCACTTTGGGAAGGGTAATTAAGTTAGATCATCCAGAGAAATTACACACAACATCTCTGGTGAATGGCAAACAAGCACCACCCAATGTCAGCCTTACGAAAAATTCTTTGCCCGCAGTGATTCAGGGAGCTTATCGGCAGGTATTTGGGCGTGATGTCTTTGAAGGTCAGCGTATAACAGTCGCAGAATCAGCCTTACTAAGTGGTGCAATTACAATGCGGGAGTTTATCCGCCAGTTAGCCAAATCTAAATTATTCCGCAGTATGTTTTGGGAACCACTGTACGTAACCAAGGCGATTGAATACATCCATCGGCGCTTGTTGGGTCGTCCTACCTACGGGCGACAAGAAATGAATCATTACTACGACATCTCTGCAAATCAAGGCTTTTATGCACTGATTGATGAAATGATCGATAGCCCAGAATATATGCAAACTTTTGGGGAAGATACGGTTCCTTATGAACGTTATGTTACACCCAGAGGTTTTGCAATGCGATCGCCTAAATCATCTTACGCTGTAAATCTATCGGCAAAATCTTTGCTGTCGTCAACATCAGAATTAGACAGGTTTGTTCCCAACCACCGCAACGGACAAACACAAACTTTGTCAGAGTTAGTAAACGGGTGTGAGACTAACGTCCAAGAACAAAAACTGGAACCAGAATTAACATACGCGCAAGCTGCTCCAGTGATTGAGTCTGAAAGTGCAGACAGCTATGTCAATCCTGCCTGATTGGAAAAGATTTGGTTTTGGTGATAGCTCGGAGGCAGCAGCCCACCATCTCGTTACCAGGTTCAACCTGGCAGGTGAAAACTAGAGCCTCTGGCTCTTATAGAGAAAGGAGACGAGATTAATAACCAGTAAATCTAAAATCCAAAATAGATATGAGTCTCGTAAAGCAAGTAATTGAGAACGCTGACGAACAAATGCGCTATCCTACTCCCGGAGAAATCCGCATGATTCAAAATTTTTGCCATTCGGGAGATAAACGGATTCGCATTGCTACAGCTTTGGCTAGTAACCAAAATAGGCTTGTAGAAAAAGCTAGTCAAAAATTCTGGAAGCGGTGTCCGGTAACACCCAGTAATAGCGGCAATATGAGGAAAACAGCTTCCTGTCAACGCGATCAAGGTTGGTATATCCGTTTAGTTGCCTATTGTGTTTTGGCAGGGAGCGAGCAGCCTCTAACAGAAATTGGCACAGTAGGAATGCAACAAATGTATGAATCTTTAGGAATTCCACTTTCTAATTGGGTTGAGGCAGTGCGCTGTATTAAAGAAGAAGCTCAAGCACTGCTTGGTGATGAAGATGCTGCGGAAGTCACCCCTTATTTCGACCATATTATCCAAACCCTCTCCTTTCCAGGCGCTCCTTATTTTATGAATGATGGTCGGTTGGATTGGTGATTGGGGATCGGGGGACAAGGGAGAGGGGGAGACGCGGGGACGCGGAGAAAAACTAATGACCAATTCCCAATGCCCAATTCCCGATCCCTAGTTCAAAGTTTTTTAGCAAAAGGATAATTGATTATGACCATTGCAATTAGACCCTCGCAGACAAGGGGGTTTGAATGGTTTTATGTCCTCGATGACTGGCTGAAACGCGATCGCTTTGTTTTTATCGGCTGGTCGGGTTTGTTGCTCTTCCCCTGCGCTTACATGGCGATTGGGGGTTGGTTTACTGGCACGACTTTTGTTACTTCTTGGTACACTCACGGTGTCGTGAGTTCTTACTTAGAAGGCTGTAACTTCCTGACTGCGGCTGTTTCCACTCCTGCTGATAGCATGGGACATTCCCTATTGTTCCTGTGGGGGCCTGAGGCGCAGTGGGACTTTGTCCGTTGGTGTCAAATTGGTGGTTTGTGGACTTTTGTCGCCCTGCATGGTGTCTTTGGTTTAATCGGCTTCATGCTGCGCCAATTTGAGATTGCTCGAACAGTCGGCATTCGACCCTATAATGCGATCGCTTTTTCTGCTCCCATTTCTGTATTTGTTTCTGTCTTCCTCATTTATCCATTAGGACAATCTTCTTGGTTTTTTGCACCTTCATTTGGGGTTGCTGCTATTTTCCGTTTCTTACTATTCTTCCAAGCTTTCCACAACTATACGCTGAACCCGTTTCACATGATGGGAGTCGCCGGTGTATTAGGAGGGGCGCTGTTGTGTGCTATTCACGGTGCAACAGTGGAAAATACTTTGTTTAGAGACACCAGAGGCTTTAACACTTTTAGGGGATTTTCTCCTACTCAAGCAGAAGAAACCTATTCGTTTGTAACTGCAAACCGCTACTGGTCACAGATTTTCGGGATTGCCTTTTCTAACAAGCGATGGTTGCATTTCTTTATGTTGTTTGTGCCAGTTACAGGCTTGTGGATGAGTTCTATTGGCATGGTGGGTTTAGCTTTTAACCTCCGGGCTTATGACTTTGTGTCTCAAGAAATACGCGCAGCAGAAGACCCGGAATTTGAAACATTCTATACCAAGAATATCCTACTCAATGAAGGTGCCAGAGCGTGGATGGCGGCTCAAGATCAGCCCCATGAAAAGTTTGAATTCCCTGAAGAGGTAATGCCCCGTGGAAACGCCCTTTGATTCTAAAGTTGCAAAACCAAAAGACGAGGTTCAAAAACCTGCTTATATCGTGAATTCACCAAGCGAAGGTCGTGATGAAGCCTCGACTGGATATGCTTGGTGGGCTGGTAACGCTCGTTTTATTAACCAATCTGGTCGGTTTTTGGGTGCTCATGTTGCCCATGCAGGGCTGATTGCCTTTTGGGCAGGAGCGATGTTGCTGTTTGAAGTCGCTCACTATGTCCCGGAAAAACCGATGTATGACCAGGGTCTGATCTTAATGCCTCACATTGCCGCCCTTGGTTTTGGTGTGGGGCCAGGAGGTCAGGTAGTAGATATCTTTCCATTTTTTGCGATCGCTGTATTTCACCTGATTGGCTCTGCTGTTTTAGGTTTTGGTGGCATTTATCACTCCCTCAAAGGGCCGCAAAAACTTCCTGGTTTCTTCAATTTCGATTGGAGCGATAAAGATAAAGTCACCAGCATTTTGGGATATCACCTGATTGCTTTGGGTGTTGCCGCCTTCTTACTTGTTGGTAAGGCGATGTTGTGGGGCGGGTTGTATGACACCTGGGCGCCCGGAGGTGGCGATGTACGCCTTGTTACTAATCCTACTCTTGACCCCAGAATCATCTTTGGTTATCTGTTCAAAGGTTTTACAGGTGGAGCAGGTAATATTGCTAGTGTTGACAATCTAGAAGATTTAGTCGGCGGTCATATTTGGATCGGTTCGCTGCTGATACTTGGTGGTATTTGGCACATTGTTACCAAGCCTTTTAAATGGACTCACAAAGCCTTTATTTGGTCGGGAGAGGCTTACCTTTCGCAAAGTTTGGGCAATGTAGCCGGACAAGCATTTATTGCTACGATGTTTATTTGGTTTAACAACACTGCCTATCCCAGCGAATTTTACGGGCCGACAGTTGCCGAATCTTCCAATGCTCAGGCGCTAGTATTTCTCGTGCGCGACCAAAAGTTAGGAGCGAATGTCGCTTCCGCACAAGGGCCAACAGGTCTGGGTAAATATTTGATGCGATCGCCAACCGGAGAAATTATCTTTGGTGGGGAAACCATGCGCTTTTGGGATGTCAAAGCTCCCTGGCTAGAGCCTCTGCGTGGCCCAAACGGTCTAGATATTGACAAACTTCAGCATGATGTCCAGCCTTGGCAAATTCGCCGTGCTGCTGAGTACATGACTCATGCGCCCATTGGTTCCCTGAATTCTGTCGGCGGCTTGGCAACCGAACTCAACTCCTTTAACTTTGTCGGCCCTCGTGCGTGGCTAGCTTCTGCACATTTTGTCTTTGCTCTGCTTTTCTTAGTTGGTCATCTCTGGCACGCCGGTCGTGCCAGAGCAGCCGCAGCAGGCTTTGAAAGAGGTATAGACCGAGAAGATGAGCCAGTTCTATCCATGCCTCCATTAGATTAGTAGGCGATCAGAAGGGGACTAGGGACTCGGTACTAGGAAAAAAGCTCCAGGAGCAGAGGGGCAAAAACATGATTCACGATTCTCCGTGTCCCCGTGTCCCTCCGTCCCCGTGTCCTCTTCTTCCCAATCCCCATTCTGACTATGCAGTATTTGCTCAAAAATCAAATCATTGACTCCGTAGTTCACATAACTTTGTTGATGTTTTTTTGTGGAATTTTGTTTGTTTTGAAAAATTTTTTTCCTGATTCAGCATCGGGTACATACTTACGACTTTTGTTCTAAATAGATGCGTGTTTATTGCATTGATCGCACTTGTACAGACGCGATCGCATCTCTATCGACTTTTGACTAAGGAAGAACAATCAATGGGATTACCTTGGTATAGAGTTCATACAGTGGTCTTAAATGACCCAGGACGACTGATTGCTGTACATCTAATGCACAATGCTCTTTGTGCAGGCTTTGCTGGTTCGATGCTTTTGTTTGAACTAGCTTTGTACGATCCTAGCGATCCAGTACTCAATCCCATGTGGCGGCAGGGATGTTTTTTAATGCCGTTCGTGGCACGCTTGGGAGTGACGAATTCCTGGCAAGGCTGGAGCGTCACAGGTGAAAACTTCGCAGATCCTGGTTTTTGGACGTTTGAAACTGTCGCCATCGCTCACATCATCTTTTCAGGTCTTCAGTTTCTGGCTGCTTGCTGGCACTGGTTTTACTGGGATCTCGCCACATTCTTCGACTCCAAAACGGGCGAACCAACTTTAGATTTGCCCAAAATTTTTGGCATTCACCTATTCTTAGCTGGTTTACTCTGCTTTGGATTTGGTGCTTTTCATCTCACCGGTATTTTTGGCCCTGGTATGTGGGTTTCTGACCCATACGGGCTAACTGGTCATGTTCAAGGAGTTGCACCAGTATGGGGGCCAGAGGGTTTTAATCCTCAAAATCCTGGTGGAGTTGTTGCCCATCACATTGCAGCGGGCATTGTGGGGATTATTGGCGGACTTTTCCATATAGTTGTTCGACCCCCCGAAGTGTTGTACAGGGGGCTAAGGATGGGAAATATTGAAACCGTCCTTGCCAGTGCGCTGGCCACTTTCTTTTTTGCAGGCTTTGTGGCTGCTGGCAGTATGTGGTATGGAACTGCCACCACACCAATTGAACTATGGGGGCCAACTCGTTATCAGTGGGATCAAAACTACTTTAAACAAGAGATTGATAGGCGGGTGCAAGCTGGTTTAGACCAGGGTAAAACTCTCTCACAAGCTTGGTCAGCTATCCCAGAAAAACTAGCTTTCTATGACTATGTTGGCAATAATCCTGCCAAGGGTGGTTTATTCCGAGTCGGTCGAATGGTTGATGGCGATGGAGTGGCTCGGAGTTGGCTTGGCCATCCAGTATTCCAAGACCGTGAAGGGCGGGAATTGACAGTTCGTCGAATGCCCACTTTCTTTGAAACCTTCCCAGTCGTTCTGACTGACAAAGATGGTGTAGTGCGTGCAGATATTCCCTTCCAGCGAGCCGAGGCAAAATATGGCTTTGAGCAAACTGGCGTGAATGTCAGTTTCTTTGGCGGGATACTTGATGGTCAAACATTTACAGACCCAATGACGGTGAAGAAGTACGCACGTCAAGCCCAACTGGGTGAACCTTTTGAATTTGACCGTACAATCCACAATTCTGATGGAGTTTTCCGAACTAGTAATCGGGGATTTTTTGCCTTTTTCCACACTTGCTTTGCCTTGGTGTGGTTTTTCGGACACATCTGGCACGGTTCTCGTGCCATCTACCGAGATGTATTTGCTGGTATCGATCCAGAGCTTGATGAACAGGTAGAGTTTGGTGTTTTCCAGAAAGTGGGAGATACAACCACACGCAAGAAGCAAGCAGTTGTCTAGTTTCTTAAGTTTGTAGTGAGCGCTTAAGCGCTTACTACGAGCAAAACTGAATGTTTACGAAAAATACCATCAAAAATAGGCGGAGGAATCCATGCAAGCACAAAAGTTTCAACCCAAAAAAGTCGCACCTGTACAATATTTACTCAAATCATTAAATACTGAGGCAGGGAAGGTTACCCCTGGTTGGGGTACTACACCACTCATGGCTAGCTTGATGCTGCTGTTGTTTGTTTTCTTGTTAATGATTTTAGAGATTGTCAATTCCTCAATCTTACTTGAAGGAATCAATATAAATTGAACAAGTTTGGGTAACTAATCAATGGAGGTCTTGAAATGCAACACATATTTTTAGGATATGGTGAAGGACAATTTGCCTCAACTGCAACTGGAGTTCTTTTTGGTTTGATAACAACTGTCTCATTTTGCGCTCTCATAATAATTTATGCAGCCAACACTTATCCAGCAAACCGAAGGTAATTGTCTAAAGTCTAAAAAATTAATCACTAATAACTAAAAATCAACAATCAAAAAATATGAAAAGAATATTTGCTCTGATTCTCACCATTTTTATTTGGTTTGGTGCTGTTTCTACTGCATTGGCAGAAAATACTACATTGGTGCCTTGTTACAAATCAGCTGCCTTTGTAGAAAGGATGAAAACTGCTCCTGACAGTTATTACACTACAAAGCCATTAAAAGCTTATTCGCAGTTACTTTGTGGTGATGATGGTTTACCTCGAATCGCTCTTGATCGCCTGAGTTTTGCTGTTGATGCAGCAATTCCGATCGCCATATTTTTGTACACTGCTGGTTTTATTGGCTGGAGCGGACGGTCTTATCTACAAGCAATTAAAAAACAAGAGAAAGCAGAAGAAAAAGAAGTGTTTATTGATGTACCGTTGTTCATCGTTTGTATGGTGATGGCTTTATTTTGGCCTGCGGCAGCAATCAAAGAATTACTAGCTGGTGAATTAGTTGCTAAGGATGAAGAAATTCCTATTTCAGTTCGCTGAAATAACGCTGAGAGGATATCTGAAAAGTTTGTGATAGATGCCAAATGGTTGAGACAAAACAATTTATATTTCAATAGATATCCTCTCAACAGTCCGAATAAAAATATTAATTTCGCTTTAATTGATTTTGGAGAAATCATCATGGAAGCACGTTATTTATTCAGATATCTTTCCACTGCTCCTGTAGTTACTACACTAGCATTGATTATTATTTCTGTGATTTTAATTGTATTGAATTATCTATTTCCTGGTTTGCAATACGGTACTTTTTTCCATTCTTTACCATAAAACCAATAGAAATTACAGAAAGCTCTTCTTGATCACGGCACTGCCAGAAGTGCTTTCTTTTCATTTTTGCCTTCCTGCCTACCTCAAAAATTCTCAATCCATCTATTAACCACCCAAGCAAAGTCTTCAAAGTCAATGATCACCTGAAGGCGATAATTATTGAAGCAAATCATAGAAGAGGGTAGAGTTGTTCTAGAACTCCTAACCCTCTTGTGTGACTATCGCGGTAGTATAAGAATGTACAAAGCCTAGAACGAAGACACAGAGGATGGTAGAGCCTCGTCCACCCAAACAAACCATCAAATTTGTGGACGAATATTGCCAGTGGTATAAAAAGCTCTTTTCAGATGTGAGGAATTTTGAAGCGTTTAAGTATCTACATATAGGATGCATTTCTGATTTAAAACGAAAAAGTCTACCAGAAATAGCAAAAATTGTCGGATTAGAGAACTATCAAGGGCTACACCATTTCTTAACTACACCATCTTGGGAAGTAGAACAGTTAAGAACTTTAAGATTAGAGCTAATTCTACAAGTACTCAAAGGTAGGCCAATCATTTTAATTATTGATGAAACCGGAGATAAGAAGAAAGGTTCTACTACAGATTATGTGAAACGGCAGTATATAGGCAATTTGGGAAAAGTAGAGAATGGAGTTGTGGCAGTCACAGCCTATGGTGTGTTTTGTGGAATGACATTCCCACTACTATTTGAAGTATACAAGCCACGGGAAAAACTAAAGCCAGGAGATAAGTATCTTACCAAGCCTCAAATCGGGGCAATGCTAATACGAAAGCTACAATTAATGGGTTTTAAATTCAATTTGGTACTGGCGGATAGCTTATATGGTGAGCAGCGCGTTGGGCGGCTACCCTCCGGGAAGCCGCTTCGCGTCTAGTGCCGACTTGAAGCGACTGCGTTCGCCGGAGGCGTTCCCGAAGGGTACCCGAAGGGAGAGAGTGGCACAAATTTTGTATCTATATTAGATGAACTAGGTTTAAATTATCTAGTAGTAATTTGCTCAAACCATTCGTTAGGCTTGCTTAAAGGGCAGTACACTCAATACTTAAAGTGGCAGAAATTCAAACGAGTATTCTCTGACCTAAGTAGTGAGAATCGGTTTATTAGAGAAATAATTCACGGAAAACGTGGAGAACATAGATATTGGCAAATTACCACAGATTGGGAAACACTACCAGTAAACTCTACCTGGTATGTAATGAGTAAATATCCGGAAATTACACCTAGAGAGGTTGGTAATTTTTATGGATTAAGAACATGGGTTGAATATGGCTTAAAGCAAAGTAAAAATGAATTGGGTTGGGCTGATTATCGTTTCACTCGCTATCAGGATATTGAGCGATGGTGAGCCAGCGCGTTGCGGGGGTTCCCCCCGTTGTAGCGACTGGCGAACCCGAAGGGTGGGAAATTGTTTGTAGTGCTTACCTGATGGTTAGTCTTCACTCAGAATCTCTGCGTCCTTCTCCACCAGATTCTCAATCTCAATTTGCTTCCCATCCCTGGTGGGACAACGGTAAGGGCTGGAAGAATATTTTGAACAATCTGCGTTTAGTTATTCAACCTTTTATTTTATTTAACCTCATATACCCCTGGTTAACAGTTTTTCCTATTCCTCAACTGTCTTTGGGTTTTTCTAAGCTTCAAGCCATCGTTTATAGGCTCACTTCCCCAATTTTTATCTTTCTGGCTCACCCTGAATTCTATTTTTCTTCTGCCTAAAGTGACACAACAGGGATAATCCACAAGAGCATGAGTGGATTTCCCAAACAGTGAAATATGTAGCTAGGGAGCATATTCCTCAGTATCTTAAGGGTGAGTAATTCTTGTTTGACAAGTATTAAGGTAGTTGGAGGCGATCGCATCAAATATGCCCTGAATTACGCTTGGAAACACCTAACGAAAATTTCATGTAGTACGATGGAGACAATATCGTTTGGAAAGTACCCACTCAGGGAGAATAGTTAAATGCAAATTATAATCGAACTTCCCGACGATATCGCCAATCAACTACAACCCGCTAACTTTTCCCGCAGAATTTTAGAACTCATTGTGGCTGACAATTATCGCCAAGGTCGTATTGGAGCGGCTAAAGTCTACCGAATGCTCAATTTTTCCTCCCGTTGGGAAACTTATGAATTCCTTAAGCGCGAAAAAGCCTATCTACCCTACACTGAAGACTATTTAGAACAAGATATTCAATCGATTCGTAACTTTTAAGGTTAATTTTTGATACGCATCAACTTTGTGAACGGATACCACTGGAGTTCCCGATGATACGACCGACGACACCCGATGATTCGGTGGCACTGATCGCGCTGGCTGTGGCGGCAGGGATGTTTCCCGCTAACGAAACCGAGGCGCTGGGCAAAGTGCTGGCGGACTACTTCGGTGGCAACCTCGACGACGGCCACGTGTGGATCACCGACGAGGAAGAGGGTGAACCGTGCGGAGTTGCCTACTACGCGCCTGCTCTGATGGCGGATCGGACGTGGTATTTGTACATGATTGCTGTGCATCCCGACTGTCAAAGACAGGGGCGCGGAGCGGCGCTGCTGCGGTATGTGGAAAATGCATTGCTCTCAAGCGGGCAGCGGCTGTTGTTGGTCGAGACGTCGGGGTTGCCGAGCTACGATCGCGCGCGGGCATTCTATGCAAAGTGCGGCTACGAAGAGGAGGCGCGTATCCGCGACTTCTACACGGCGGGCGATGATGGAGAGCGAAAAATTTCGGGGGAGATGAGGGACACGACGCGGTAAGATGACTCAATGATTGATCCGGCTGAAAGAGTCATATATCAGTTAAAGGTAGTGCTGTTGGGCATTAGCCCAATGATTTGGCGACGGGTAAAAGTTAGTAGCGACAGCACAATAGAAGATTTACATTACACGATCCAGCTAGCAATGGGGTGGGAAGATATTCACCAAAAGACGACGGGGAAGCCCGTTCCTTTAAGGGGCGCTCAGAATCGTCGTCCGTCGTCTTGGGGCAAGGGGCATTCATGCATTGGCCAATGCCCAATTCCCAATTCACTTCGGCCCGCTTTCATCCCCCAGACTTCAGTCGGGGGATGAGCTTAACTGCACCATTTCATCATCCACGGTAAGTATTATGGGATTACCCAACCAGGTGGAACCATTTTTAGCGATCGCTTCTTTCAAGATTAGTAGAGGCGATCGCTTTTGTTGTCTAGTAACTATAGAATATAAAATCTGTTAAATTATGGCAATTACTGGTAGACAAAAAATCATTATGTTGGATACAAAATACGTTGCGTCTATTTACTGGGATCAAGAACTAGGTGAACGGCTAAAAGCTTTGCGAGGAGCTAATTCTGTCCGTTCTATTTCTGAAAAAACCGCCCAGCTTGGGGAACGGATATCTCATCAATACATTCATATGCTTGAAGAACCTGAAAGGTACGAAAATTCAGCCGCTACGGTATCTTTTCCGAAAATCTCTGTCTTGCTCAAAGCCTTAGACAGCAGTATTGAAGAATTTCTTAGTACAGCAGTAACAATTGTGTCTATTCCCTCTTGATAATTGTCTGATGTTACTAGACAATGGAGTTAATAAAACAAAAGACGACCGCCCGTCCTGAGAAACTTGTGCGATCGCTTCTGTAGTGCGGAACAAAATTTTCTGTGCCGAGTTTAAGAAGGTAGACGGAGCCAAGGGTACGTATAATCCCCCAACAACCGTCGTCCAGTTCTCCACTCAATGATGCTAATTACCACTTGTTTACTGGCGAGAAAAGAAAACCGCTCAAGCATAAATCTTCTTTGGATGGGCATACTTAATTTCCAAGCGTGTGCATCTTTGACTTCCTCCCCACCCTAAACCTTGCACCCTGCTTACTCCAAAATTCGCTTCGCTCTTTCTCCGTTCGCTGAGGATGGGGTTTTACGGCGCTCTTGATAAAAAGCCTTAACGCACAGTTTTCAAGCTCTCCACAGAAGAGCTAAACATATCAGTGAAAATCGACATCACCGTGCGCTCCCTGAGCTTAATATTGGCACCTATGGACATCCCCGATTGCAACGGTATCTTGCGTCCATTCACCAAAAGCGACTGCTGTTCCAACTGCACTTTGGCAGGGAATCTGTAAAACGGATAAATCTGATCCGGTGGCAAGGCATCAGAGCCAATCCACACTAACTTACCTTTGATATCCCCAAACTCGCTCTTAGGAAACGAATCAATCCTTACATCTACCGTCATTCCCTCTTTCACAAAACCAATATCTTTGTTAGTGATAAACACTTTGGCAATCAGCACATCAGTAGGTACAACCTTAAGAATTGGTTCGCTGACTGTAACTACAAATCCTGGAGTATGTGCCTTGAGTTCAAAAATTGTACCTGCAACTGGTGCTACAATTTCCTGATACTTCAGATTCAGCCTTGTTTGGGCCAGTTGGCTGTCAATCTCAGCGATGCGTTTATTATTTTCTACTATGGCTTTCGTCAGTTGAGAGTCAATTTCTGCTATACGTTTATTGTTTTCTGCAATTTGATTGAGCCAATCTCTACGAGAAAGAGCAACAGTGTTTTGTAATTTCGCTACTCCTTGTGCTATGGCTGATTGCAAACGTGCCTTTTCTTGAATCAGTTGGTCAATTTCTGATAGTGCATTGCGGACTTCTTGTTCTTGTTTGAGGTACTGAATTTTAGAAATCGCTCCAGATTGCATGAGTGGGGTAACGTTATCCAAAATCCCTTGATTCATTGCCAAGGTCTCTTTAGTTGTAGCCAGTTTAATTTCAGCTTGTTGGAGTTGGCGTTTTGATTGGTCAATTTCCAACCCGGCAGCAGCGACACGGGCATTTAATTCGATTTGATTGGATAAAAAGCGTTCTTTTTGTTCTAGTGTGAGGCGAACTTTAGATAAATTATCATCTAATTGGGTGCGATACACTTGGTTTTCTGCAACCAATGCGGCTCGACTTTTAGTCAAATCAAGCATCTCTTTGGGGACTGAAAGAGTGAGAGAGTGAGGGAGTGTAGACGCGGTCGCGGCTTCCCGCAGGGTGGGAGCGAGGGTATTTTCTCTCCCTCTGTTGCTCCTTCCCTCTCTCATTCCTTCTGTTAATTGTGTTTGATAAAACCGATTTTCTTGCATCAAGGAAGAGCGTATTTTTTGTAACGAATCTAACTGAGCTAATGCAGTAGTGGAGTCAAGACTTACAAGACGTTGCCCTTGTTTGACTTGCTTACCATCTTCAACAAAAATTTCTTTGACGACTCCACCGACAGGTGCTTGTACTTCTTTGGTTGCACCCGATGCTTCCAATTTACCTGTAGCTGATACTGCTTCTTCAATAGTGGCTATGTTTGCCCAAATAATTGCCCCTGCTGTCGAAAGCATTAATCCCCATAAAATTGCTCTTGACCAAGTACGAGGTTGTTTCAATATTACTGGTTGGTCAAACTTAGGAACATAACGCGGTGTATTTGAAGGTGGTTTTGGTTGGATGTCAGAAGTTTGAGGAGTTTGGGATGCTATTTGTTCTAATTGTTGGATAGAACCTGCTTCTGGTATTGATGAATGAGTATGACCATTTTCATTGCTACTATGACTTGAATATTTCCCATTTCCATTTGTGCCATTTCCATTATTAGTATTCATAAATAATTTTGATTAGGTTGAAAATTTTAAGTAGTTAGTTGTTAGTAAGATAAGTATTAGTTCAGGATTAACTGCGGAAATTAATTTAGATATTTAAATAGGAAATTCATTGAATTTTTATCAATAGCCACCATCTATGCAGCAGCAGCTTCCTGTTGTTGATAAAGGCAATAGTACAATCCTTTCATTGCTATTAATTCAGCATGAGTCCCCTGTTCTGCTACTTGTCCTTGATTCATCATCAAAATAATATCGGCATTACGGATAGTTGCTAATCTATGGGTAATAAAAAGTACTGTTCTTCCTTTAAATGCAGCTGCTAAATTTAAACAACAGGAGCGTTCGGTGGCATAATCCAAAGCACTGGTAGCCTCATCTAGTATGAGCAATAGTGGATTTTGCAGCACAGTACGAGCGATCGCTATCCTTTGTCTTTGTCCCCCAGATAAAGCAGCACCTCTTTCACCAACACGAGTTTCATAACCATTCGGTAGGTTCATAATAAAATCGTGGGCGCAAGCAATTTTGGCTGCTTCGACAATTTCTTCTGGCGTCGCATCAGGCATTGTCAGGGCAATATTTTCTTGCACTGTGGTATCAAACAGGAGAGTATCTTGCAGCACCATGCCAATTTGTTGCCGCAAGGAGTAGAGTTCGACTTTGCTGATATCATAGCCATCAATGAGGATGCGACCAGAGTCTAACTCGTACAAACGCGGTATTAATTTTGTCAGGGTACTTTTGCCAGCACCGCTTTGTCCAACTACTCCCACAAATGCACCACTAGGAATGTCAAGACAAATGTTGTTAAGTTGTGGGTTAGGACTCTTGCCGAAGCTGAAGGTAACGTTTTCATACTTAAGCTGCCCCTCAATTGCAGGCATAGGGATTTGGGAAGAGGGGGAGAGGGGGCGAGGGGGTGAGGGGGGGAATTTCTTTCTTTCTCCCACTCTCCCACTCTCCCACTCCCCCCCTCCTAGTTCGGTTTCCTGTGGAGTATCGAGAATATCGGCTAATCTTTCTAATGAAAGTGCTGTTTCTTGGAAATTCTGCCACAGTTGAATTAACCTCAATAGAGGACTGGTAACATAACCTGCAATGATACGGAAAGCAATTAATTCTCCTAAGGTCAGTTGCTTTTGTAGTACCAAATATGCGCCAACCCATAACAATAGCAAACTGGAGAGTTTGTTGAGAAAATTGCTAAAGGAACTGACGGTATTGGAAGTGAGGACATTTTGAAAGCTGGCGCTAATGTAACGTGCGTAGCGTGTTTGCCATTGCCATCTGGAATTAAGTTCGATATTTTGGGCTTTAACGGTTTGGATACCAGAGACAACTTCTACTAAATATGATTGAGTTTCGGCATTTCTTTCGGCTTTGGTTCTAGTTTGTTGACGGATAATAGGAGCGAATATAAAAGTTAATAAGGCAAATAGTGGTACAGTTGCTAGTGCCACGATAGTCAGCAACCAGCTATACCAAATCATTACCGCGATGTAGATGACAGAGAATATGGCGTCCAGGACAACAGTAAGGGCAGTACCTGTAAGGAAAGAACGAATATTCTCCAGTTCGTTGATGCGGCTGGATATTTCTCCTACAGGACGTTTTTCAAAATAACGTAGTGGTAATCTTAGTAAGTGGTCGATAACTTCTGCACCCAAACTTAAGTCAATACGGTTAGTGGTATCAACAAATAAGTTGGTACGCAGCCAAGTAATCACACCTTCTACAACAGCTATTGCAATTAACAGAAAACCCAGAACATGAAGGGTATTGATGCCATTTTGAATAATAACTTTATCGATAATTACCTGGGTAATTAAGGGATTAGCAAGTCCTAATAGCTGTACAAATAATGAAGCGATGAAGACTTCAATTAAGGCTGTGCGATGCTTTTTAATAGCAGGAATAAACCAACTTAAATCAAAGCGACGTTTTGGAGTTTCTTTAGTTGGTTGCAGTAGCAGTACTTGACCTGATTCACCCCAAGCTTCAACAAAATCTGCTGGCTTTTTATGGGTAATGCCCTGTTCGGGGATGGCAAGTACCAATTCTTTTTCTGATGCTTTGTAAAGAATAGCAAAACCCTCAAGCCAAGGCAGCAGTACGGGTGTGGGGAGTTTAGAGATGGCGACTGCGGGAATGTTAACGAGTTGAGATTTCAGTCCCAGGAGTTCAGCTATGCCACCGCAAAGTTCAATTGATATTTTGCCAGTGCGTTGATAGTTGTTGACTAAGGCACGACGCAGTACATCTCGTTTCCACGGCATTCCTAAATGTTGGGAAAGCATTTGAAAACAAGCAAGGGTACTATCAACTGGCCCTCTACCGTGAACGTAGGGATATTTTACTCTTTGGAGTTGAGCGGGGTCTAGAGCTTCTTCTGGGTGTTCTGGAGCGTAGGGTGCGCTGTCCCAAATGGAAGAAGGAGGGAGTGAGGGAGAGAGGGAGTGAGAAAGTGAGAAAGTGGGGTCAGTAAAACCTACTAGGCGTACTCCCCTTGAACTTTCTACTTTAATGTAAGTTTGTGACCCTTGATTATCGTTATGAGGAGTTAGGGAAGAAGAGTGAGAGAAACTTTTCCCTCCCTCCCTGGTTCCCTCACTCCCTCTCTCCTCCAATGAAATGCGATCGCCCACAGCATAATTAGAACCATTGCTGCTAACTAACCACAGTAAATTCGGGTCTAACTGTTGGAGCGGTGTTTGCCCTGAAGGTAGGTTGAGGATAGTCGCTGATTTGCTAGAAGTGATCGCTTTTTCTAATAAATCATCGCAAGCCTTTCCCCGGCGTTGTAGTTCTGCTCCCAACAAGTCGTAGATTTCAATTAGGCTACAGTGGTTGCGGAAATAGACAGCGAATGATGGTGAGGGGATGGGGTGAAATTATTCTCCCCACTTCTCAATCTCCCCACCTGTGCATTGTCGCGAAGCAACTCTTTCTCCCTATCTCCCCACCTCCTCACCTCCTCATCTTCCTCCAGCAGTGCTAAAAAATCCGTCGCTTTCAGGGTGAGGCAAAGAGTTTCATCACAAGCGATCGCTGTTTCGCAAGCAACGCCACGCACTAAGCTTGTCCAACCTAAGATTTCTCCTGGTTTTAGTAGTTGCAGCGTTTCTGGAGCAGCAGCACCTGGTGCGTAACCCAACAAACGTGCTTGTCCGGTGTGGAGGATGGCAATTCTTGCAGGTAGGGTTTCTTTCACCAAAATGGCTTGTCCCATCCGGTAGCGCAATGGTTCTAGTTTTGCAGCCATGCGCTCAATCACACCGCCCTCAAGCCTGTCAAAGGGGGAGATGCTAGCTAAGAATTCCTCAAAGGTGCTGGTGTTGGAGGTCATTGCGTTACTAAGCTTGGGGTAGGTGCGTCAGTTGTTAGAGAAATTTGTGTATTGTTTAATTCTTCAGTTAGCCAAGTTTCAAACAAATGATTGAGCAGTGTAATGCGTGTAGCATCATCTAACTGGGCTGGAATTAACTTTTCCAGTCGTATAATTACCACCCAGTTTTCCAATTGCATTGGCGGCCACAACTGTCCTGGTTGAGAAATGGCAAGTTTTTGTGCAATTGCTGGGTGAGGTTGAGAAAGACCAACTGGGCCAACTAGTCCTCCTGTTTGCGCTTCTTGTCCTTGCGAGTAAAGGCTTGCACATTCAGCAAAAGTCTGTTCTCCTGCTTTAATCCGAAAGTAAAGTTCTTGGGCTGCTTCTGCGTCAGATGTACGTAATAGGGAGTAGACAACTTTATCGAGTTGGGGCTTGTATTGCAGAAAGTAGGATTCAACCTTTGACCCCCAAATGGCTTGCTTAAATTTTTCAATCCTCAGTTCTCGTGTAGCCAATGACTCCAATTGTTCACCACTCATGCCATAATGCTTCAACCAAGCTTCCCTTTGTGCTGGTGTTGTTAATTGATTATTCTCGTAGTACTGCTCTATGGCGCTAGTTTTCTCTTCTGACAGCAGAAGTATAGGTGCGTTAGCGGAGCTTAACGAAGTTATCGCTTGATCAATAATCAGGAAACGGCATAATTGCGGAAGCATTTGATAACCAGCCAGCAGCTTTAATGCTTCTGCGGCAGTGATTGTCTGGTTGCCAAATTGGAGAACTGGAGTCATGGTAATATTTCAAGCTTTAGAAGCAGCTTAGGTAGAAATTTTTGCAGAAAACAGATATATAAGCTTTTACACATCTCACGTGTTAATTTAGGTTGAGGGAGAGAAGGGGAAAGGTTTGTCAAGTTTACTTAAAGCTTACTGAATCGAATTATGGCTGACAGATTGTAAATCTGGCAACTATGAACATACGCAATTTGGCAACAAACTGAACCACATGAAGTGTAAAAATACTAATTGCAGGCACAGTTGCAAGATTGCTACTTCAAGACTTTGTGTATTTACCTCTATACAATATTTGTAATTAGCTTGACAAGAATGCGAGCCGCATTCTTGTCAAGCTAGGCATGATCGCTTGTTTTGACTGAGGTAGTTGTCAGTTGCATGTCAAAAACACCCCTAGTTTCGATTATTATTCCCTGTTATAACGCTGCTGCAAGACTTGAGGCTTGTTTGCAAAGCTGCTTGCGGCAGACATATCCCGATCTAGAGATAATTGTGGTGGATAACAACTCCACTGATGGATCTTTAGAAATTGCTTATAGTTTGGCATCAACAACTTCTAATCAAGTGCGTGTATTGCAAGAAAAGCAACAGGGAGTAAACTATGCTCGCAACTGTGGGCTTTTGCAATCCCAAGGAGACTACATTCAATGGTTGGATGCTGATGATGAGCTTACACCCAATAAAATTGCCTTACTCTTAGCTGCACTGGAACAAGACCGCCAGTTCGACATTGCCTACGGAGACTGGGAGTGGTGTTTTTATCAGAACGAGCAGTGTCAACATAGATTACTATTTAATTCCCAGCAGCTAGACGATCCATTACGGTATTTTTTGCTCCACTACTGGCACCCGCCTCATGCTTACTTGTTACGTCGAAGTGCTGCTCAATGCTTAAATCAAGAGCAAGCATGGCATCCTCAAAGGCAGGTGAACACCGACTTGGAGTACTTTACTTTAGCAGCAATTTTGGGGTTGCGGTTTCTTTATGTGCCAGGAGCAACTGTCTGTTACAACCATTGGTCTGATAAACAAACCAGTCGTTCTACTTCTTACTGGCAAAGAGTTCAAAGCACTAAGCAGATGGCTGTGCGCTTTGAATATTATGCCAAACAGCAACAATTCCGACAATTGTCGCCGGAACATTGGTTTTTGCTAAGGCTAAACTGGGATTTTTGGAAGCTAGCACCTACGCAGTTGTTTCAAGAAGCAGAGCAGTGTTTTTGGTTGCAGCACCGCTTTAATAATATTGGTATGACCCTAACACCTGCCGAAGCTAGAATTGTGCTGGTGATGAATCAGTTAGGTAGCGTTGATACACTGATGGGACATACCAATCAAATCATTCGTTTTTTATGGAAGCAAGCAGTGTTGCAACCCTCTATTAATCAAACAAGTGTTGCAGAAGTACTTTCATTGTGGGTGGGTCTGTTGCCAGATTCCCAGCCGATCTCGCTAATTGAAAAACCTTTGGTGTCTGCTTCACAACAAGTAGCGAAATTGCATTCTCTGATTAGTGCCGTGCCACTACATGCACCTCTATTTACACAACAGCGAGCAGCGATTCTCCGATTGCTCTCCAAACTGCAAGTAACTGGGTTGTTAAAGCAGGTAATGCCTAAAACCTCACAAAATATGGCTGCTGACAATCCGATCTAACCGTTGGCGCAGTCATTTATATTTTTGCGTTGCAAATAGTAGTGACCGACAATTTCTACTTTGATTTCGTAGCGTTCAGCCAGTCCCCGGCGTTGCAGTGCACGTGCGATCGCATCCTTGGAACTGAGAATTAGTTCTAGAGTATGTTGATGGGTGATGCTTTGTGGATGTTGGCGGTAGTAATATAGGGGTTGCTGGAGATGCTGCACTTGTGTGACCTCTGAAAGTCGCAAGCATATGTCATAGTCCTGAACGAGTTGGCATGACTCATCAATCCCACCTGCTTGCTCAAAAACAGAACGCCGAATCAACCGAAAGTGGAAGGTCATAAAGTCAACTAGGATTCGGTCTTTGCAGTAAGGTATTTTGCAACGCTTTCCGGAAGCGATAACTTTGTTATTCTCGTCGATAACAATATAGTCGGTGTAAACAAGTCCGATTTCGGGATTCGCATCTAAAACGGCAGCAGTTTCTAAGAGTGCAGTTGGTGCTAGAATGTCATCGCTATCTACCCACCCTACGTAGGTTCCAGTTGTCATTGAAAATGCATCTTTCAATGAGCGCGTTGCTCCCTGATGCTCTGCTGCTACAACTCGTACACGCCGATCTTGTTTAGCATAATGACGGGCTATATCTACAGAGTTGTCTGTTGAGCCATCGTCCCATATTATTAGCTCAAAGTCATGTCGAGTTTGCTGAAGGACACTTTCAATGGCTGCATTAAGATAGCGCGAGCGGTTGTAAACTGTGATGACGATGGAGATGGTGGGGGGCATGGGGACAAGAGAGAAAAAGTTTTATTGGCAAGTAAGATTTAAATGTATCTATTCATACATATAAACCACAATACTTTTATTTCTCGAAAGCCCACAAAATTATTCCTGTGCTATCTATGAGTCATTCTTTGTTGTTTGACAATTTAATTGCATCAACATTAGGCATTATGGCACTGTACTAACAATACTCACTTTTAGAAGGTTCAATTAAATTCAATCAAATGCAGGGTCTTTATACCATTGTCGAAATTCCCAGTACCATTCGTTAGCTTGGTCATTTGCCTCAATCCACTCGGGTGAAGTATCTGAGTCTATAGACCACTCATTGTGACTACCCTGAAAACGCACTCTGTATCCTTTAGGTAAATTCTTCCAGTAAGTAGCTTGCCAAGGCTCCAGCACATCCCAAACTTCTGTTCCTGGCACATGAACCACAGCAGATACATAGCAATTTATAGAGAGAAACTTTTCTACAAATTGCTTAGAGGGGCATATTACTTGTGATTCTGCTATTTCTCCAGATTCATTAAAACCAATATTCACCACGCAATACCGATCCCAATCTGGATGAGCTACACTTTCCCAACGTGCCCCTCCTTGAGAAGTTAAGTAGTACAAAGCTCCAAGTTCTCCATCTAAATTTGCTTCAATTTGAGACGGAGTTAATACTATTAATTTTTCTACTTCAAATATGGGAGTTAACAGAGTTGAGAGATGTTTCTCTGATTTAACTTGCTCGGCTATTAAATCACCTAAAATTTTGTCTTCAACATTTCTCATCTCTGCCAGTATATTTCCATTTTGGAATAAGTTATTTGCTGAAATAACCACTTCAGTACGAGATATATTATAATCTTTTGCCACATTTATAAGAGCTTCGGGAAACTCTAAAGCAGATTTAAGAATCAGGTACTCTACTTTATTCATTTTGATGATCCAACAATTTAGTAAAGAACTTATACCGTTTTACTTTAAGGTTGATACATGAGTACGACAGTTACTCATCCTACTAAGTCTAACTCAGTTACTACTCATATCTCATTAAGGGTATAGTCCGGCTCTCTCTTTATCTAAGTTATCTGGAGGTCCCGCGAGTGAAGGTTGATAAATTTTCGTTCCTTGGTTATTCTTAATATTCAAAACGCCATATTTATCTAATAACGTTGGTTTTGTATAACCATCTCTATAGTCAACACAAACCCTGCATTTTGCTAGCGAACCTGCGCTGTTGTTTCGCTGGTCAAGCACATTATAGTGAACCGCAAGATTTTTCTTTCCAGGAGGAACTTTGCATGGCACAGTTTCATCTGAGCTACCCTCTGCGCCAAATCGCAAATTCGTACTCAACATTCTTTCTTCCCTTTCATCTTTGAGTCGAGTCAAAGCTTTGTTTAGAGAGCTATATCTATAACCTCCAAAGTACCAAGGTTTTCCGGAGCCATCCGGATAAGGTGCGGGATAAGTTACCTCAGACCAACGGCTGTATAAAGGAAATTTCTGTTCGCATGTTTCACAGTTATTAGGATCTTCAGGTCGAGGCGGGTTAGTTGGCACAGGAATAGGCGTTGAAGTTGGACGTGGCGTAGGTCTTCGGAGTGGAGGCGGAGTTGGTGTAGGCGTAGCTGTTGGTGTTGGGGTAGCTGTTGGTGTTTGGGTAAAGGGTTTGGGAGTAGTATCAAAAAAGTCAGAAGGATTTGGTAAACGTCTGGGAAGCTCTTTTATAACCTCTTGAGCCTTTGGATTGCTGAGAATATAGGCCGCACCAATCCCCAACAATAATAACCCACCTCCTACAGTAATAACTATTGCATTGTTTCCAGAAGGGTCGTTAAAGTTGGTAGGTGAGTTGAAGACATACCTGTATAAATTCGCATCTCCACCAGCAAAACCAATAGGGTCTTCACTAATAAACCGTCCAACATATGCATCATAATATCTAGCTCTGTAATAATACTGCCCCGTCTCTTCATCAAACTCCCTTCCGGTATACCCAAATCGGAAATCTAGCGTTGGATTACTCTCCCCAGTCACTCCACCAAAGCTATCGTAGATAATATGATTGACAACCGTCCCACTGGAATCAACCACATCGCGTACAGTCCCTTGATTATCTGTCAACGCCCACAACACTTGCCCAGCAGCATTCTCATCCGCTATAACCTGATCAACCACAGGGCCGTGCAAGTAACGGTGAGTTTGCGTGCCATTACCATCAAAAGTTAAGGCAATATGGTCACCATCATAAACAAAACGCTCAAGAGTAGCTGATGCGCTGCCTGCACCATCTGCGTCTACTGCTTTAGCAATGCGGCGGTAGGATACGTCGTAAATGTAATCGACTTCCTTAATGATGTTACCACTGGCATCTTTGACAAAAACTTGCGTTAAACGATCGCGATAATCCCAGCGATATTCAGTAACTTCACCTGTAGCAATTTCAGTCCGCTTGGTACGGTTGCCTTCATTGTCGTACTCGTAATTGTATTTACCATCAGTTTGCAGGCGGTTATCAATACCAGTCTGATAGCCTGTATTAATACGGTTGCCGTTAGCATCATAGCTATAAGTTTCGTCCGCTTGGAAGTTGTGGTCGGTTCCCGTTAGCTGGTTGGTATCGTCATAGCTGTAGTTACTAGTGCCATCAGGAGAAGTAAATTGAGTAATTCGGTTTGCTGCGTCGTAATCGAAGGTATAACCTGCTAAAGTTGTCAAGCCACGTTTGTGGGTTAAGTTTTTCAACCGACTTGCCAAATCGTAGGTGTAGCTGCTGTCAGCAACTAGTTGCGTTCCAGCTAAATCAGAATAGCGGGTTATAGTCTTTAACTGACTAGTTTTGTCATAGCTCATATCCACACGCTTGTTGGTCACTCCAGTACCGCTTTGGGTAATTCGAGCAACACGGTTCAACGCATCATAGGTGAATTCCTCCGTACCATGCACCTGAGAGTTAATCGTGTCAGTAACCGTTTTCAGATTACCAACAGCGTCGTAAGTGTAGTTCAAAATAACTCTGGGTACCAGTGGTGTACCAGCGTTATCCACTGAAGCGAGTCGTCCAACTGCATCGTAGGTATAGCTGTAGGTTGAGTCAGGGTCACTTGCAGTGGCAAGCTGACTATCGGCATAATAAGTGTAGTTAATCGTGCGGATTGTATTGCCATTAGCATCGAGCCATTGTTCTTCTTTCTGGCGATTCAACTCATCGTAGGTGAAGGCTCGCTTGCGTTCATTGCGGTCTTTTGCGGCAATCCGGTTACCTACAGCATCATACTCATAGGAACGAGTTTTGCCCAGTTGATTCTCCTCACCAATCAAACGATTAAGCGCATCGTAAGTGTAAGTAGTAGTATTGCGTAGCGAGTCAGTAATGGTACGAACATTGCCAACAGCATCGTAAGTAGTGGTGGTTGTTTGGTTGCGTGCGTCTGTAACTGTTGTTTGCCGATTCAGGGCATCGTAACCATAACGGGTTGTGTGTCCCAGGGCATCCGTAAGCGCAATCAAATTGCCATTATCATCGTATTCTCGGATCGTCTTATGCTCTAGGGGGTCGATAGTCTCGATCAAACGGTTGTTCTTGTCGTAGGTAAACTGAGTTGTACGTTCTAATTCGTCGGTAACTGCAATGACATTTCCTACTGCGTCATAGGTAGTAGTGCTAATATCTCCTAAAGCATTTGTGATACTGATACGGCGGTTGAGTTCGTCATAACCATATTGTGTTGTACGGTTAAGCGCATCAGTCACTGCGATCAGGTTATCTTCTGCATCGTAGACATAAGTGGTAGTATGATTTAATGGGTCGGTAATGCTAATTTGACGATTTAAAGCATCGTAGGTAAACTGAGTTTTACGTTGTAATTGGTCAGTAGTAGCAGTAATGTTGCCGACTGCATCGTACTCAGTTGTCGCTGTATAGTTGAGAGCGTCTTTCGTGACTCTAAGGCGATCGCGATTGTCGTAGGTGTAGCGAGTAGTGTGTCCTAGTGCGTCAGTTTCAACAATGACGTTACCAACTTTGTCATATTCTGTTTTGGTTACCTGACCCAAGGCATCAATTACTTCAATTTGCCTACCCAAGTCATCATACTTATACTGCGTTTTATGATTGTTGGCATCAATTGTGGCTATTAGCTGATTGGCAGCGTCGTACTCATACCGAGTTACTTTTCCAAGCGGGTCAATCTCTCGAATCAACCGACCACGAGCATCATAAACCTTGTTACTCGGATTGCCGTTGGCATCAATAGTTGAAGTCTGGTTATTGTCGAAGTCATACCGAGATTTTTCGCTTGTGCCATCAGGACGAATAGTTGCAGTCAAGCGATCGCGGGCATCGTAAATAGACTTAGTTTCGCGCCCCAACGGATCAATTACGGAAACTTGGTTACCTGCCTTATCATAACCATAGGTCGTCACACCACCCAGAGCATCAATTGTCTTGATTAACCGCCCCATACTGTCATATTCGCTCTTTGTGACATTGCCGCGAGCATCAGTAATTGTCTGTTGATTGCCATCTGCGTAGTAAGTATAAGTAGTTATCGGCGATGTTAACGAACCAGCACCATCCGGGTCAGCTTCTATGACTTGGAACAGTTGGTTCATGGCATCATACTTAAACTCTGTCCGATGCCTGTTTTCATCAATTATTGCCGTTTGGTTTCCAGCAGCATCATACTCATACTGCTGTGACGCTTCATCTACCGTTCCCTTGGCATAAATTACCTTCAAGAGCCTGCCAAAAGCATCGTAGTCGTAGTCTGTCACCCGTCCCAAGGCATCCGTAATCATATCAACTTGTCCCTTGGCAGTGTAAGTATAGCGGGTAACTACATCGTCATCACCACCCACTGCACCTACTACTTTGGTGGTGGAAAGCAGATTTCCGGTAAGTGAGTCAATTTCATACAGCGTCTTTCTACCCAATTCGTCACTTTCACTCGTCACCTGGTAAAAAATTGGGTCGTAGGTATAGCGGCGATCGCTTGTTCCCCTATTAACTTCTATTTGAACCGCATTGTTCAGTATGACAGAGACCGTGTTATTGTATCTGTTTGTCGTGGCTAAATCGAGGTATCCATCGCTATTGAAGTCGCTCAAAGCAATCGAGTCTGTATAATCACTTAAAGCAAAATCTTGACGGTTTCTACCATCAAAAGAACCAGAGCCATTACCTAGTAGAACTGTCAAGCTTTGATCGTAATCATTCCCACCCACAGTTATCAGGTCAAGGTAGCCATCCTTGTTTACATCTCCTATAGTAAGAAAAACCAGGGTAGTTCCAACCACATAGTCGGTTTTGGCTGAAAAGGTGCCATCGCCATTGCCCAACAGTACCGAAACAGTTCTGTCACTATAGTTTGCGGTCAGCAGATCGAGACGACCATCCCCATCTACATCTCCTAAAGAGACAGATTCAGGTCTGCTTCCAACAATATAATCAGTTTTGCCTCCAAAAGTGCCATTGCTATTATTTAACAGCACTGACACTATACTGCTGTCAGAGTTCGCGCTGACTAGATCAAGGCGACCATCCCCGTTTACATCTCCCAGTACGACAGAGTAGGAGTACCCTCCAAGTGCATAGTCAGTTCTTTGTGCAAAAGTGCCGTTACCATTGTTTAACAGTACTGAAACGTTTTTGTCACTATAGTTTGCAGTTACGATGTCAAGGCGACTGTCACCGTTCACATCTGCCAAAGTAACATAGTGGGGGTTAATCCAAACCCCATACTCATAGTAGGTGTTAACTCCAAAGGAACCGTTACCATTGCCAAACAATACAGACACAGCGTTGCTGTAATTGTTAGTAGCTACTATGTCAAGGTGATTGTCACCGTTCACATCTCCTAACGCTACAGATAAAGGATAACTTCCAACTATATAGTCGGTTTTGGTGCCAACAGTACCATCACCCTTGCCCAACAGTACCGATATGCTACCACTATAGTAGTAGTTCGCAGTTACCAAGTCGGGAATACCGTCAGAGTTTACATCTCCTGCCACTACAGAAATAGGGAAACGTCCAACACCATAGTTAGTAGTATTAGTAGTGGGAGGCTCCGTCTTAGTTCTAAAAGAGCCATCACCATTGCCAAACAGCATCGACACATTGCCATCACCGTAGTTTGCAGTTACCAAGTCGGGAATACCGTCAGAGTTTACATCTCCTGCCACTACAGAAATAGGGTAATGTCCAACTGCATAATCAGTATTGGCTCCAAAGCCGCCGTTGCCATTATTTAATAGCACCGATACTCCGTTGCTATTGGAGTTAGCAGTTACGATGTCAGAATGGCCGTCCCCATTCAGATCTGTTAAGCTGACAGAAATAGGATTATCTCCAACTGCATAATCAGTATTGGCTCCAAAGCTGCCGTTGCCATTATTTAATAGCACCGATACTCCGTTGCTATTGGAGTTAGCAGTTACGATGTCAAAGCGACCATCACCGTTGACATCTCCTAGTGCTATAGAATTTAGGTTAAAACCAACTGTGTAGTCAGTTTTGGTGCCAAAGGTGCCGTCACCCTTGCCCAACAGTACTGATACATTACTATTGTCGTTCGCGCTTACTAGGTCAAGTTTATCGTCCCCGTTTAAATCTGCTAAAGCAATAGATAGAGGGCTGGCTGCCAGGTTGTAGTCAGTTTTGGCAGCAAAAGTACCATTGCCATTGTTTAACAACAGCGATACTTCTTGACCATAACCAAAACCCTTTGCAACGACGATATCAAGGTTGCCGTCATTATTTAAATCACCTAAAGTAACGAAGTTAGGGCTGCCTTGCACGATCAAGCTGATGGAAGAACTAAATTTTCCATCCCCATTTCCCAACAGCACAGATACACTGCTGCTATAAGAGTTGGCGACTGCTAAGTCAAGGATGCCATCTCCATTCAAATCTCCAACAGCAACAGATTCAGGTCTTCTTTCTACAGCAAAGTTCATTGGACCAACAAAGGAACCTTGCCCATCACCAAGTAGCACGGATACGCTATCGTTATCATAATTAGCAGTTATCAAGTCGGGATGACTATCCCCATTTAGGTCAGCTGTTGTAATTTGCCGGGGATGGGTTCCCGTCTTGTAAACGCGATTGGCAAATAAGGAGTTCGTTGTTACAGGTGCGTATGAAATTTCATCTTTAATGCTAAGGATATTGCCCCTGTCATCATAGGTGTAATTAGTTACATAACCTCTGGCACTTGTAGATTTTGTCACCATGTTGTTGGCATCCCGCTCGACAGAGGGCATAAACCCAGCACCATCCATTGAGGAGATAGTTTGACCTGCCTGGTCAAGTAGCGCCCGAATCACATTACCATTACCATCAACATAACTGGCTTCTGCGGAACCAAGGGCTTTTGCAACAGGGGCTGAGAACGGATTAAGCGTTTGTTCCGGACGATATAACCCTTGCGTTTGCACTGGATTTACTTGCACCACTGAGCCATCAGGACGAACGGCACTTCGGACTCGACCGGCAAAGTCATAAAAGTCCTCTCCGCGATTGCCCATTTTGTCCACGGCGGCAGTCATGCGATGTTCGCTATCGTACTCCCAACTTCTCGAAGAATTATCAGGGTCAGTAATTTTACTTAAATTGCCTTGATTGTCGTATTCTAGCTCGGTGATGCGACCAGCAGGGTCAGTAATAGCAGTTACCTTACTTCCGGTATAAGTAAACGTCGTTGCCAGACCGACTGGGTCAACTATCTGAACAAGCTGTCCCGCAGTATTGTATATATACTTAGTTTCATTGCCATTGCGATCGCGCACCAACTCCAGTTTGTTTTGGGCATTGAAGTGGTAAGTAGTTTGGTCTTTCATCGTCCGGCGGAAGCTGCCGTCAGCCAGACGTACTAACGCAGACATATCACCTGGAGGAGAGACGTAAGTACCGCCAGGCGCGGTGGGCGCTTCAAACAACAGTTGACTGCTATCACCATCAATTAGCAGCACGGAACCATCGTCGTTTTTAACTAATTCCTGCAATCCTGCCAGTCCCCAGCCACTGCCAAAGGAACTGTTGATAGTATTGATGTTGATTAATTTGCCCGTACTGGTTGTTGAAGAACCATTTAAGCTGGATGTAAATAGCCCACTTGTGAGTTCGTAGGTATACAGTCCGGAGGGTAGGGAGCGCAGATCTGCCTGAAGAGCAGCATCAATGGTGCCGCCAGAGTCGGGCAGCGACCAGAAATGCTCGCCACCAGATAGTCCATACTGCCCTTTAGCAATACCTGGAACTTGGTAAGTGAAATCGCCCTGTTTGACTGTGAGTTTGGCAACTAACAGACCGCCAGTGGTGTTAACCAACCGAACATCATCGTAGCCAAAATGCACAATTGGTCTAGAGTCGGCACGCAGCGAATTGTATTTCAGGCTGAGTCCGCGAGTTTCGCCCAAGGATTGGTAAGTTACAAGGTCATGGGTTTCCTGCACTGCCCCAGAGTGGAGTTCTACTTCCGAGTTAATCGATTGAGTGGCTTCGCATTCGTTGCAGCCTTCATCTTGATTGCGTGGGTTTTTGTTTAGGTTTTTAGGTGTCCCGAATACAGCTGGTGGTGGGGCAAAGAAATGCCAACTACTGTTGCGAATTCCACCCGAAATCGTCTCAATCACGCTGCCATCAGCACTGACTTTCCCAGTTCCCACGTTGTCAAACAATCCGGTTTTGGGATTAATCGACCACAAATCCATCTGGGTTCCCGGTGGGTAGCCAGCACGATTGGGCAATGTTAAGGGTGCAGGAGCAGTGAAAACCATTTCTCCTGGTTGAACAGTCACCACCAAATCTGGATGCAGGTTTTCTGGCAGTGCTGCGGGAGTCAGGTTTGTTGGTACTTCGGTGATACTCAGCTTGCCCGTAAACAAATTACCTTTTTGGTCGTAAAGCGTATTGGAGGCGACAAATACAGCCGAACCAGGGAGAGCAGCACTTGTAACAGTTTCGTCTACATTGGGGTTAATGGTGTGGGCATTGGCAGTATCAAGGGGCGGCAGGTAGATGGGGCGGCTGATAACGTTGTTAACACCTATATATACCTCGTGTTCCAACACCAATGGCAGCTTTTCAGCAATAAACGGGTATGTCACTGTACCATCAATCGACTCGCCACGTATCTTCAGGGTGTCGCTTGTTAGCGGACCGCTAAACTCTAACAGGAACGAACCATCAGCAGCTGTGGTCACCTGCCAGCCTCCCAACTCAATCACCACCCCTGCCAAAGGCGCTTGGTCGGTATTTTGAATCACACCAGAAATGCGGGTAGTAGTTACCGGGTCTGGGGTAACGGTGAGGGTGACATCTTGGGTAGTTTCTAAGCCACCACTGCTGGCAACTAGGGTAAAATTGTAAGTCCCTATTTCGTCAGGACTGGGTGTGAAAATCAGAGTACCATCACCTGAAAGCTTGCCTTTTGGCAGCGGTCGCTCGGAACGAATCGAAAAGGCGATCGGGTCTCCATTTGGGTCTGACCCGATCAACGGGATTTCCAAGCGCCCACCTACCATTACACTCAAAGAACCTAAAGCATTGAGTTGAGGCGGTTGGTCTGGCGGTCCTTGTAAAAAGACAGGTTCTAAAGCAAAGCGTAACAGCGACGGGTCGTCAAAGACAATTTGCACCGTGTCTGATACTGCTCCAGGAAGCAAACCTCCTGCCTGAATGGCATTGCTGAGATTGATGTAGGGCGAACCGGCAGGATGGGTTCCAGAAGCATTGAGCAAATTCACTCCAGCAGGCAGGTTCGTCAAGACAACCGCTAATTGACGCGAAAGGGTTGTTGTTCCAGCGTTGCGTACCTGTACGTCTGCGGTGTAGCGACCGGTGGTGGGATCGAGGCGGACGTTGCTTACCAACAGTTTGGCATCCAGGGTGGTCTTAAAGCTGTCTACTGGCAGAGCAGAACCAGGTGTTGCCCGGTTAATTTGAGTCGGGAAGACTGGACCGGATACGCCTTCAGGGTCAACAGTATTTGTCAGGTTCTGCACCTGTACTACACTGCCAGTATCGCCGTCGTTGTTAATGAGTTGGAAGACTAGCTGACCGTTGGTTTTATAGGCAAGACTGGTCAGGTCAATTTGGACGCGGCGACCGTCATAGTTCACCAATCCAGGGGTAAACTCAGCTTTGTTACCAGAAAGCGAAAATAACGCCGTTCCTGGTTCACCCTGGTCTAGGAGCGTAACATTGGGATTGGTCGGGTCAACCAGGTACACTAAAAATCGGTCTTCTGAAGCGGCGGTGGTATTAGTGGCATCAAACTGGGCATTGAGTTCAAACTCAAGTTGACGCTTGCCTTGAGTCTGACCTAACTCAACCGTCATGGCAGTTTGCGTCACAAAGCTGTTCTGTTCAGCCAAAGTGATAGAATTGGCAGTCCTATTGCCCCAACCTTCTGTGAGAGTTGATCCGACGAAGAAGTCATTGGAGACTGTAAAGTTAGTAGTTGTTTGTGTGAAATTACCAGCAACGTCAAAAACTTCTAGCACCAGATTGTGGAAACCAGCAGCCAGACCAGATGTGGTAATAATTTGGCTAAACTGTCCCTGGCTGTTGGTGGCAAGAGGTGAAAAGGCTTGTCCATCTATGCTATAGTGAGCGCTGCTGACCCTACTACCCATGTCGCTGGCACTACCAATTAGCCGCGCCGTGGTGCTGTAGTCGCCAATTGAATTTGGCGTTAAAAGCGATACTAGCGGGTTGGCGGTATCGAGGTAAAAGGAAACGCGATCGCCACCCAAGCGGTTGCCTTGCAAATCTTCAAGTTGTAGGTGGAAATTGTAAGCTCCGTCTGGCAGAGATGCGCCATAAATATTTGCCAATAAAGTACGGTCTAATAAAAAGCTACCGTCGGCACTAAGATTATTAGTTATATCTAGGTAGCTGGACGCTGGAGTATCGCCAAAGCCAGCACGCAGACGAACAGTATTGCTTGGGGCGCTGATTCTGCCAGAAACCGTGGGGTCAGATGTAATGCCATCCCGGTTGGTGCCATCGACAGAAGTATCATTTGCCAGTCCTACTTGAATCAGTGACGAATGAATATTGCTAACCAACAAATTCTGGAGTACGTAGTCGCCTAAAGCTCTTCCTGTTGCTAAACCATCGATGTTCCCGGAATTGAAGTGGATGCCGCCGTAGATGCGACTAATACCAGCTTCATCTGCGGCTGCTGTAAAATTGCTGAAGGAGCGAGTTACGCCTGGTAAGCCTGCTGAAGTGCTAGTAAAACTAAAGTCACTGCCAAAGAAGTTGGTCAAAATGACATCGGCAACACCACTAAAGGTACTGTGTCCGGACACGTACTCTGGGAAGGGTGGGGTTTGCAGTAGTGGTGTCCAAGTTGGATCGCTAATTGTGGCTGGATTATTATCGTTGTCTGCTTGCCGAATTGCAGTGACGGGTCGCCAAAAGTCGTAAGTGTACTTGGCATCCCAAGCCGCAATCCCAGCATCAGCTAGACCAATATTAAGCAGGGCAAACAATCGGGCATTTTCTTCTAAAGTGTTGCCTCGCTCTAGAGCCACAGTTTCGGCAATTTTGTTCCAATGTCCTGGAGGAGTATATGTACCTGCACCATCAGCCCAGAATCTAGCAATTTCTGTTTGCTCGGCGGTACGGGTGGTGCTGTCGCTCTTACCTAATTCTTTAACTTGATTGAACTCAGCTGCATACTGCTCGCTATCTAATGCTGGAGGACCGCCAGGACGGAACTGGCTGCCTGCGGTCATGGCAAAGGGAGTTACCCCAGGCCATTGGGGCAACAAAGCCGCACCGTAGCCAGATGGGGTAGGCTGCCAATCTCCAGGGTTGGTGGTTGGAGTATAAGCTAGGACTGTTTTAGACCCATCCGTACTCCGCCAAGCCAGGATTTCATCTGCTACTCGTTGTCCCAAGGCAATGCCATCGTCTTCTGCTTGCCCGTCTGGAATTGCTGCTAGAGATGCTGCTAAAGTAACATCAAATGTAGCTTTTTGCAGGGGATATAAATTAACGAGGACGCGGTAAGCTGCTGCTGCTGCCGCCGAAGCAGCGGAAGTACCAGCAGGAGCGCTGGCGTCTACCACGTAGACGCTGTGGGTGCGAGTAATGGCATTTACAGCATCGTAGATGGCTGCATGTACCATTGCCATATTGCGAGAGGCTAGAGGCGGTGCACTCCTATCCGTCTGGATTGCCTTCAGTACCGTGGCGTTCCAATCTAATACCACGTCAGTCTGAGTAATGCGGGTAATCGAGTTGTTAAATACGCTTTCATTACCAGCCGCATCGGTGACGCTTACAGATACAGCGTTTGCCCCAAACTTAAGGTGTACTCCAGTGAATTGGAAATTACCAGTCGCATCAGCTGTTGTGGTGCTGCCTGTTTCTTGCAGCACGACGGTTGCGTTGGCTTCAGTTTTACCAGTTAGGCTCACTGTTGCAGCTGTTGTCTGCAAGTTGCTATTGTTTGTGGAATCCAATCCTGGATCGAGTCTCAAAACTAGCTGTTGGGGCGGTGTAGAGTCAAGGGTAAAAGTAAAGTCAAAGACGTTGGAAGTGTTGCCGTATTCGTCTATTGCCAACAGACGTAACGTGTGAACGCCATCTGGTAAAGTGCCACCATAAATACTCTCAAGCTGGGTACGATTAAACCTGAAGGTTCCGTCGGCTTGCCGCTGCGGTAAGACACTAACAAAGTTGGCAACAGAAGGGTTTTCAAAGCCAGCCCGGAACTCGACTACATGATTGGCATCGATGACAGTGCCAGCAATCGTGGGATCGGAGGTGATGCCATCTGTATTGTTCGTGCCAGTGTCGCGCACTAAAGAAGCAGTAATTGCGGGTGCTTGTTTATCAAGGGCAAGCGTCACGTTATATTGAGTTGTGGTGACGTTGCCAGCATTGTCGGTGGCAGTGATGAACAGCGTGTGCGGTCCATTGCTAAGACCGATAAAGTCCAGTTCTTGGTCAAAGGCTCCTGTTGCGTTCAGCGATACTGCAATAGGAGCCAAATTGTCGAAGCGGTACGATAGTGCAGTTACAGTACTGCCAGTACCATCGACACTACCAGTAAGTTTCGCTCCTTGCTTTAATGGTGCTATATCAACTGGGTTCGCTAGCACTAGCTGGGGTAAAGCGCTATCAACGGTGATTTGCAATGGCGCACTCACAGTACTGACATTGCCAGCAACATCGCTGGCGATCGCTGTGAGATTGTGTACTCCATCAGTAAGGTTGTTAGTAACGATTTGCCACCTACCACCGTCACCAGTTGTAGCTTTTCCTACAAACTGCCCGTCACTAAATAGCTCAACCGTAGAGCCAACATCAGCATTACCTGCAATCGAAGGCGTGATTTTGTTGGTGAGATTATCGCTATTGCTAGAACCACTGTCGCTTTGAGCTAATAAATCTAAATTGCTAGGTGGAGCAACTTGAGTATCAACGGTAACAGTGAGTTGGTGAGATAGAACGCTAACATTGCCAGCTACATCTTCACAAGAGGCAGTAAATACGTGCTGCCCATCACTCAACTGTCCAACTTGCAACTGCCACTCTCCCGCTTCAGTAGCAGTTGTTTGCCCCAGAAGTTGCCCATCCTTAAACAACCGTACTGTCGTTCCAGCCTCGGCATTGCCTTGAATCGTTGGAGTAGCGTTCTTAGTAATATTGTCGCTGTTGCTAACTCCAGTATCGCTAGCCGATGTTAACTTTAAATTCCTTGGCGCATCAGGAGCAACAGTGTCAATTACTACTTGCAGTGGATTAGATGCCGAACTAACGTTACCAGCAGTATCAGTTGCGGTAGCTGTGAGATTGTAAGTACCGTCAGTGAGACTATTAGTAACAAGGAGCCATGTACCGTGATTGTTGGCTCTGGTTTGACCGACAAATTGCCCGTGATCGAAAAGTTGAACTACCGCCCCAGCTTCAGCATTACCCGTAATCGTGGGTGTATTTTGATTTGTGATGTTGTCAGCGTTACTAATACCGCTGTCATTGCTGCTTAACTCGAGATTGCTGGGTACTGGTGTAGTGGTGTCGAGGGTGAAGGTGAAGTCAAAGACATTTGAGTAGTTACCGTATAAATCTTTTGCTTGCAGGTGCAAAGTGTAAGTGCCATCGCCGAGAGTACCGCCGTAGATAGTCTCTAACTGAGCGCGGGTGAAGCTAAAGCTACCGTCATTATTGCGTTGTGCCAGAACATTAGTACAATTGGCAACTTGTGTGTTATTGAAGCCAGCACGAAACTCGACCAGGGGGCTAGTATCGGCAATAATACCGCTAATTGTGGGGTCGAAGGTAATTGTGTCTGTATTGGTTTGTCCAAAGGGTGCGGTATCGCGAGCTAAAGATGCAGTAATGACTGGTGGAGTAATGTCTGGCATTAAATCGGTGACACCAATCACAGTCGCTTTACCGTTAAAGGTAATATTGCCCTTGGCACTAATTGAACCGTACACTTTTGAGTTGCCGTTGAAGGTAAAGTCTTTGGCACTTAAGAACAACCCACGGGTATGAGTGGCTCCGTTATAAGTAATGCTGCCTGAAGAAAATACTTTCAGGGTGTCACTAGTGTTAGTGGTTGCAGTCGCGCCGTTGAAGATGATGTTACCCGTACTGCTGCCATTTGCCAGTAAAGTCGAACCAGCAAATCTGGCACCACCGTTCATGTTGATAGAACCAGAGGCGAAGACAGATAAATCCCGTGCCTGGATGTTGGAGAGGTTGATGTTACCATTGTTGGCAATTAAGACAACGTTGTTAAAGTTGTGATTGCTACCGTTGAAATTAATATCTCCTTGGTCAACGGTGATGACGTAGTTGTTTAAAGTAACATTGGCGGGAAGATTTAATCCTCCACCTGTAACTCTCACAACAGTTGGAAGTGTTGGCGTACCAGGAGGTGGAAACTTCTTCGCCCAATCGTTAGCATTATTAATGCGGTTTTGTTGAACGTTGAAGGTAACGGTTGATGTTCCGGCTGGGATTGTGCGTGCTAGTTCAAGTTGTTTGATATCTGCATAAACTGGCACGTTTATTGTCTGCTGTTCTACTACTTGTGGGGGAATTAAGCCAGCATACTTGTTGCTCGAACCATTGGCGATGCTTGTGGTATAGCCCGGTGCGACTGCAACGGCTTTATCTACTAAGATTTGTTTGCCCGATGCATCTAGGATGGGGTTGCCGTTGGCATCTCTTTGTACGGGCAGAATCTGATTGCCGTTGATAATAAAACCTTTACCTGCATAAATGAGGGCATCATCTGTTAAATCTGTGGGAATGCCATCAAAATCGCTATTACCGTTGATGGTGAGTGTTCCACCACTACGGATGGCAAAGGGTAGATGATTGGTTTGGCTAGTTGAAAGTTGAGTTTGAGAAGAAGATTTAGTACCCGTGAGAAAATTGGGTGCGTTTGTGTTTACTAGCTCTGTGGAAGTATTATTACCTGTGAGTGGGTCAAATCCTTTGGCTGGGTTGGAATTTTTACTTTTGTTACTGGCAGCTAAAGGTATTGGGGTAAGTGATTGACTGGGGTCAAAAATATTGCTGACACCAGGAGTGTAGGTAATAGCTTCGTTTTGATTTGAGTCTTGATTTGAAGTTTTGGATTTGGATTTTTCTAGTCTTTCTAACTCCTCCGAAATGGGGTCGAAGCTACTAGAAGATTTAAATGCTTTATGTAACTCTGACAAGGGAGAATTGTCATCCAAAGGAGCACCCAAAGATGCACTGTCTAGTAGAGATTCTGGCAGCAGTCCTCCGTGATTAGAAGATGCACCATTGCTTCCTTTTTTTTCATGGCTACTCATGACGCCTACCCTTGCCAGTAATAAATTTTTGATTTTAAAAATGTGGATAAAATCTGAAAGCGTTTGCCACTCGCTTCGCTCGAATTAAAAATTATCAATTCAAAATTCAAACATTTTGAACCCCATCAATGAATTTAGGAGTTGAAAACATAAATTTATTAATTCAAAATCATTGATTTCTTCATCTTAAATTTTGAATTTTGAATTTTGAATTGGTTTGACATCAGTCTAATCTTTGCAAGACTTTCAGCTACTACATGCTAATTACATCAGGGACGGTAGAAGAGTACATAGCTTGTTCGGCAAGAAACTTTGTGTTAACAATTTCTTGGAAAGTTTCTAAATCTACTTGCCAATTTTCAATACCTTGATATAAAGTAGTGAGTTTTTCTGTTTCTGATTCACCGTTGACTTCATAGGTGAAACTACCATTGAACATGACGATGGGAGTGGTTGTTTCATCTGGTGAACGCAATACCGCTTCATTTACATTCAGGTAGAAGGGAGCGCGTTTGAATCTGTAAAATAAGTTGAGTGATGCTCGCATCGGTTCTTCCCCAACTTCAAGCCAAGCACCGGGAGATAGGAGTGTTTTTGTCATGTATTGTCGTGCTGCATCACCAGAACCAGCAAAAGGTACGTATCCTCTAGGATTGATGCCTACAGCTTCAAATTCAATATTTGGCAGAGTTTGCATATATTTGCGAGACATCGCCGGAATTTGAAGTGACTCAGTTGCCAACTCAGCGATTGGTTCTACGAAAATTACTCGGTTGGGTTCGGCAATGATGGTAATACCATTGGTGAAGGTAACTTGGGCAACACTATTGGTATAGATGGGTTGACGAGCTAATTGCCAATCAGATGGGACAATGCCAGTGCAAAAGAGAAAATCTGGATTTAAAATCGTGGGCTTGTGATTTTTAGCGGCAATAATAATTGCTAATTCTTGAACGATTAAATTTTGGCTCATGATGTTTCTCTATAGAAGTAATTTAGATTTCAAAAAGAGTCAGAATACCCGCCCCGTGAATAAGAGGGGATTGAAATCAAGAATTCAGCTATCCTGGAGCCAGAATAAATTCTGAGTTCTGAGTTCTGTAGGCGCGTAGCGACTACTTACAGAAGTCGCTATCGCGCCTACCGCAGGTATTGTGCATTCTTCTTCAATTTGTAATCTTCTTTATTCATAAAAACATGAGGAATTACGCTTAAAAATTACGGATGGAGCAATTTCAGTAAAAAGCGAATTTTTGGGAATGATTTTTAAATTCTTATTGAAAAAGTAGGGTCAAAATTTAATTTTCTAACATAGTGGGGGTTTTGTAAGTAATGCGTAAAGCAGGATTCCTTTATTTTCGCTCAGTTAATGCTGTTTCCTTTACTGCACAACGGTTCGCCACTGTAAGTAGCTCTACTAAAGTAAAGTGTGGAGAAAATTTTGCATATACAAATCAAACGCAAAAGACAACAATTCAAACAGAAACCAAGCTTGATTTTAGTTGCTTGTTGCACTTCTAGCCTCTTTTAGAATAGAGCTATCTCTGCCAATGAAGTAATTTTTTTTGCATTGCACTACGTATCATTACCAGTATATTATTGCAGGCTACAAGCGATCGCCTCCGGTGGACGCTGTTGCCCAACCGTTTTTTATAGATTAGTGGCATAGAGTTAGGTCGAGGGGAAGTATTATCTTCCCCTCGACCTAACTCTATGCCTTTATTATTTTCATCTAGAAGCGTTTGGAGATTTTTTCTTTAAAACTTCATGACTTTATTATTTCTTAGCCCAAACCATAAGTACGTAAAATTAAGCCCTTCACGCTTCTGCAATTTCAAGACTTTATTTTAAATGTTCAATTAAAAATTTGACAGCAGTAATTGAAATAAATTTTCCATTTTTGCTGGTTTTATGAGTCGATAGGTATAATTTCATTAGTATTGGAAACTTCAATTGTAGCATTTGGACTGTTCATATCTGTGGTTTGTTCGAGTAGACGTGTTGCTTCCTCAAGCAATGCGCTTACGTTCTGAAGCAGGGTTCGCACCTGGGTTAACTTGTTTCGCCGTTCTATACCAAATTGTGCTTCTATATACCGCGCATCATCATCATGGCTGAGGTGAATTACCCGTACTTGTTGTTCTTTCTCTGAAGGTGCAAATATTGCGTTTTCGGCAGTTAGTTTATAGTATGAGTACGTACCACTGGGGCGTTTAACATTGTAGATGTGGAGTTCGCAACTAGGTGGTGCGATGTACTGTCCGTCGAAGTTAGTAAGTCCAGTACGAATATTATCTAATGTGGTGGCGATCGCCTCGACGGCGGAGACAATACCTAACGATTCTGGTGACTGTGGGCAACCGCGCCTCATCAGCATCATAATGGCGGCACAACGACGAGTCAGGCGAATTTGTTCTTGATACTGGCGCATTCGTTCTTCCCTGATACGAACAAGTTCGAGTTCTTCATCAGGGGTTAGTTCAACCGCACTCCCACAAGTTTTGTAATTTAAGCAGTCGCCAGGGTCTATACCTGGGTGCAGCATCATACTGGCACAGTCAAATCCAAGTCCACATTTTTTCTTGGGCATGGGTTATCGTTCTTTGTTCTAGTTACTTTTATAATTTAATATAGCTAGAACAAAGGTGAGTGATTTCCTGTGGGCTTATGGGTGAGATAAACGATGTTAGAATTTTTGCGCCGGGGCAAGATATTGCGTCGTGGCAGTCGTTGTTTGAGGAGATGGAAGCGCAGGGACTAATTGAAATTATCCAAAAACCGGACAAGTTTTATGAAGTCAGGGGAAGTGAGAAACTTAAACGAGGGTATTTCAAGATTAAGTTGTTGCGCTCTGGTTTATAAAAACATAACTCATGACTTAGAACCAGAAAACAACCTCGAAATCTATTATGACTCGGATGTACAAATTTTGACGCTAATACGTAGTGGAATTGCTTAATACATCAACCTAGATGTATGAATGCTTTCTACGAAGTATTCAAATTTGAACACTTCGTATTTCATATATCAACAATAGGAATTCTCAGTAGATTAAATTCTCTCTACTAGCAGATTTACTACTGCTCAATACCTCTTTGCGATCGCTGTTTATTCATTAATACTTGTTGCGTAAAGAAACGCAGACTGTCAATCTGCTCAATTTCGTTTCTTGTTAATCGAGTTGGTATTTCTTCGTACCAGCTTCCCTGACTGTAGCAGGTTTGCATCACAGGAGTATTATCCCCATGACGGCAAACACTCAGAGTATTGCTATCTAAGCTGGCACTCAACTCCCGTCCTTTGATACGGAAGTTATTGGTAACAAGCATATAGTCAGTAATTATAGAAGGCAAATGTTTGAGAGTAGAAGGCAGAAGGTTAAGAGAAGGAGGAACAGGGGAAGATTGCTCTTCCAGGAATTGTTTAGCAGTAAGACCATTTTCTTCTGAAATATCCTGTTGTGGGTACTGTTTTTGGGGATGCGGCTGAACTTTTTTCTTAGTGTTATTTGCTTTCAATGTGGGGTTGTCTTCCAATTTGGATTGTATTACTGGAATCTCACTTGGATAATTACTGTTTAGTATACATGTACTAACAGGTGTTTTGGAATTACTATCGGTATCACCATTGCTATCACTTGCACTGCTGCTAGTAGGTTTATCACTATATAAGTAATCATTCTTACTTAGTATTTTGCTATTTATGCGGTTAATTGCTCTGGCTTTAGCTTTTTGAATTACTTCTTTATCTTTATCTGAGTTGTACATTATTCCATATTCAGACCGCAGTTTGTTCCAGCTATAAGGTTTGTATACTTGATAACCTGCAATTTTGACATCATTATGAATGTAGGTAAAGCCTAGTAGTTCTTCCCCCTGCATCTTAGGCAATACTCCAATGCTGTTTTCCTCCAGGCGTTGAATGAACGTAGAGACGGTGGGACTGTCCTTAATGGCTTCTCCTATTGCTTGGCGAATAATTTCCTTACTGGTTGGGGTTTTGTGCTTACTGTTGACTGCTCTAATACTTTTTGATCGGTTGGGGCTGGTGAGTGTAATTATTCCGTACTCTTGCTCTAACCTAGAGGCGACGGCTTCATTTGTTGTCGGTGTTACTTCCAATCCTAGTTCCGCCGCGATGCGTCTAGTTGAGACTTGGGAGTTGAAATAATCATAGGAATCATTAACTAAGCTGCCATCTAACCGAATCCGGGAGGTGATTATATGCAGGTGTTCGTGGTTGCGATCGTGGTGGCGTACTGCCACAAACTGACTGGTAGTTGCTACAGATGATTCTTCCTTGGGCAAGTATCCCATATCTTTGAGATATTCTCTTGCTACATAACTGTACTGACTATCAGATAAATGCTCGTGGTAGTTCGGGCGGTGTGCGATTGAGATAATGAGGTGGGCGCACTGCCGTTTAACTGCTTTGTTTGTGTACTTGATGGTGAGAAACTGCTGGTTAAATTCATCTGGCTTTGTTCCCATCATATTAGTATCGACAATCGCAGCATCATCTTTCCCCAAGACATACTTGAGCGTGTCGAGAAAATTGGGTTTTTTGTAGATGACGGGAATCAAATTGAGACAGCTAAAAGCGTGGGCTATAGAACTTGTAATGCCTTATTTATCTTGGCTTGAGGGTGATTTATCGGGAACGTCTATGTTAAATGCAGCTACGATGGTCTGATCTACAAGTGCGATCGCCTTATTAACAGTATCCAAAATTTGCTGGTTGTTTGTTTCTTTCGCTAAGTGAGATAACATCATCAGTTCGCTTTTAAGGTTTCCAGCAGTAGCGCGGATAGTTATCAAGTCGGCAGACGGTTTTGCCGTTAGTACCCGCCTTAATCCACAGGAACGTAAATACTCAGATGCAGTTACCCCTGTGGCGATCGCTTTTTCCTCAATGGTAGTTTTCTCTTCCTCAAAGAGGTATACCTTGATGGATTTAGTTCGCTTTACGGGGTCATTTACCATACCTTAGTCATCAAAAAGTAAATATAAAACGGAAGTAGTATTTATTAGAACTACATGATAAACGATTGTATTGAATATATTGTCAATTAATCTAATTTATTGCGAATAAGATAAGGATAAAATGACCCCATTGAACATACCTTGTTTTAGTTCTGGATTGTGCGACAACAGCAATGGTTTATTGTGGAACGGGACTGATGTAAATTCATACGCAGAGAGGGTTGTAGAGTTTTGTTCCAAGACGATTGATGTTTGAAGTAATGCTAAAATAGTTGGGTCAATTTGCCCTCAGAATACCTCAATCATGGGAATTCTAAGAGTTTATTTATCAGTTAACAACATATTTTTATTTAAAAAATTAGACCTAATTTTCAATTGATTGGGGTAATTAGTGTGTGAATTGGGGTAGTTAGGAGTAAATACGGGGGTAAGTTCTTCTACAGTGTGGTTAAAGTAAGAGTATTGACAAATAGCTTACTGAAAAGCTTGGTTTGCAGATTATATAGAAGTAAAGGTATGGCAAGAGCGAGTAAGCCTGCTGATTCTGTTGAGTTGGCGCGAATCATGCGGAATAAGGATACTGAAGATGGGATAGTAATTAGCTATCTCCAGTCGAAGAAGCGAGGGCAAACCGAGTTAGTATGTGAGGCGCTGCGGGCGTATTACCTACCGTTTGCACTATCGGCTGCCGGAGTATCTGGTATGGAATTGCAGTCAGCCCTCCATGATGCGATCGTGCAACTTGAAGCCCAGATAATTAAGATGAAACGGACATTTGGGATGGAGGGGTTGCCCCAGGTAGTTCTTGTTAATCCTCATAGTGGAGTTTTCTCGCAAGGTGTAATTGGCTTAGAACAAACAATTGGAACTAATAGTGTGGGAGTAACTCCTGTTTCAGCTAATTTAGTTCCTCCTTCGGTTTCTTTTTTTGATTCCACTGAGCCAAGTCCTGACTCGTTACCTGTTATCTCAGAACCAGCCGGATCAAATATTTTGGAAAAAGATTCTGAAGACGATGGATTCTTTAATGATGATGAGGATGACCCAATTGCTAAAGCAGAAATAGAAGTTGATGCAGGATTTCGTCTGGAGTAAAGGGATTATGAGGAATAGGTGTTAAGTGTTAGAGAAAAGTGTACTCTCTGCCTTCACTACCTGATGTGCTGTATGAGAGGCATCGGCAAGCTCCAAAACAGCATTGATGAATGGACAACCGCGAAAATTGGGACTTGAGTACCACTCACGCAACACATCAAAGGCTGCCAGTAAGCGTTTTTTGAGTGTAATGCCTCGCTCTCCTCATTCACAGGAGGCATTGGGGAGAGAGGCGATCGCCCCTTACCCACATCCTTTCAACTACTCTCCCGCTAATAATCTCGATTGTTTCCCTACAGACCATCTCGAAGTACAAGCCCAGTCTTTAAAACGCAACATCCACAGCAATATCCTGCCAGCGAGTAGCCAAATCCTCCGCAGTAGAAACCTCAACAGCGGCAAGGTTTAATGGATAGTCCACATTGTCTCGCTCGATCCAGCGCACTGCTGTGAATTGACCATTGCTTGCCCTTAATATAAATCCAGACTCTTGGCATTCACCAGAAGCGAGATATAACAATCCGGGGGCTACTTGATCGGGTCGCAACTCAAGAGGCTCATCTTGTACGTTCCACATCCGCGTTTTGGCTACCGGCGAAATCGCATTAACGAGAATTCCATGCTCTTTGCCTTCAACCGCGAGCACATTCATCAGACCTATCTGTGCCATTTTTCCCATCGCATAAGGGGCAAGACCACTGAGTGCATATTGCTGATAAATCGCTCTATCCGAAGTCGTCAGCACAATCCGTCCGTAGTTTTGCTGTTTCATCGTCCCAAAGGCGGCTTGAGCCAGCCATGTTGGTGCCTCTAAATTAATGCTGATGGCGCGCTGTAGAAAATCAGGCGTTAGTTCTTGCACTGACTGATAGGCAACCCATCCGGCATTGTGAATCAAGATGTCGAGGCGACCAAACTTCAAGAGCGTAGTTTCCACTAGACTTTGGCAGTTATCTCTACTATCAAGGATTGCGTTGATTGGGAATGCAACTCCACCTGCTTCTTGAATTTTCCGTGCAGCATCAGCCGCCACGTTCGGATCGAATCCGGTTCCATCTTTGTTAACGCCTGCGTCATGTATAACGACACGCGCTCCTCTTTCCGCAAGCAGGTGGGCATAGGCTGCCCCCAAACCTCGCCCGCTTCCAGTAATAATTGCTACTTGATCGTCGAGCCGAATCACTTCACTTTCTCCTGACTTAAATTCTGCTTTTTAGTAGGTGTATGCACTGTTTAATGACTAGCGAGCGAGCTTAACTACCAGACTCTAATTAAGCTGAACCGCCAAGCGGCTTCGGCTTGAATGAATTGTTAGGCGGCGTACCACTCATTTCTTGGCGCATACCGGACTGTAAGACACGCGAGTTAGGGGGTAGCCATTAACTTCTCGGACTAGTTCTCCGCTTTCAGCCGCTGTCTGCTTCTTGATATCAGTCCATTCTTTGTCTGAGAGGAACTCTTTCCAGCGTAAATCCATTGTGCTTTTGTCCGGCCAAGCCAGAAGATAGATAAATTCAACCTTCTCACCAGAATCACTTTCCCATATGTCAATGATCTTAAAACCATGTCGCTTCATGATCCTTAGAGCATGATCCTGAAAGCGCTTATGAAAAGCCTCTTTGTTGCTGCGATTGACCTCATAGATTCTTAGTTGCTGAAGTTCGCTGCCATTGCTTGGGCAAACATAGCGATCCTGTGCATTAACAATGCCAGGGAAGGCGATGAGCCAAAAGAGTGCTAGAGCTTTGAAAGTGTGCATGATGTTGTGCCTCATGGCTTAGTAAACGTTCTATAGTTACCTAACTAACCATTACCCCACTGTTTTTATCTGTATAATCCGTACTTACAGTAACCTGCTGCCAAGCATCCAAATCCGTTTTGACCCATTCCAGTTTTTCCTGAATCAGGCTCATGGCATCCGTGCCTAACGCCAGTCGCATCGGCGGATGAGGACTTTCCACAGCTTGAATGATGGCTTGTGCCGCCGATCGTGGATTGCCAAGTTGCTTACCATCCATATCTTTGAACCACTGCAACGAGGCACCGGTTACGGTCGCATAGGCATCAATGGATTGTTTAACTGCTGCCAGAGAGCGTCCATTAAAGTCTGTGCGAAATGCCCCAGGTTCAATTAAAGTCACTTTAATTCCAAAGGATCTCACCTCTTTAGCCAGGGCTTCAGATATACCTTCAAGGGCAAATTTAGTGCCACAGTAGATACTGCTACCACCAAACCCCACTAATCCTGCTGTAGATGACATATTCACAATGTGACCGCTACCTTGCTGGCGCATCAGAGGCAAAACAGTTTGGATTAGATGAACTGCCCCAAAGAAGTTGGTTTCAAACTGTTGGCGAATATCAGCATCACTGACTTCTTCGAGTGCGCCAATCAGTCCATAGCCAGCATTGTTGACGAGTACATCAATTCGACCAAATGTTTTGATTGCTGCATCAACGGCTGCTTGTATCTCTTGGCATATGGTTACATCTAGACGCTCGCCGAATGCAGTTTTTGGATAATGGTCAATTAAAGCGCGAAGTTGCTCTGGTTCGCGAGCAGTCGCCAGCAGATGGTCGCCCTTCTTCAACACAGCTTCTGCTAGCGCACGTCCGAATCCTGTTGAGCATCCTGTAATTAACCAAACTTTAGGAGCGACACAATTTTTGTCTAAGTTCATTTGTTTTCTCCAATCCAAAAACGATGAGACGCGCCTCATATTTCTTACGGTAGGAGACAGCCATGCGACTGTCCAATATATATTTGACTAAGATTAATAGGTTAGACATATAAGTAAGATGGAATTACGGCACCTGCACTACTTCATCGCGGTGGCTGAAGAACTACACTTTAGTCGAGCAGCAGAGCGGTTGCACATTTCCCAACCTCCGCTCAGTCAGCAGATTCGTGGTTTGGAAGATGAACTAGGAGTCAAGTTGTTTGAACGAACGAAGCGGCAAGTACATCTGACTGAAGCAGGCAAAATGTTTTTAGATCGCTCCTATGGAGTGTTAGCGCAACTCGAACAGGCGATCGAAGTGACACAACAGATAGGGCGGGGTGAGGTTGGACGGTTGGCGATCGGCTTTGTCGGCTCTGCAACGTATAGTGTACTGCCAGATATTGTAAGTGTCTTTCGAGAACAGTTTCCTGCTGTACAACTGCGATTGCATGAACTGACGACGCAAGAGCAAATTCAAGCCCTGCATCACAAACAAGTTGATGTCGGCATTGTTCGTTCTGCCATCATTGAGCCAGGTTTGAGTGTAGAATGCATTTTGCAAGAATCATTGGTATTGGCGTTGCCAGAAACCCATCCGTTCTCTGCTCAGACTAAAGTGTCTCTCTCCGCTTTGGCAGATGAATTATTTATCCTATTTCCTGCCAAAATGGGACCCATCTTTTACGAGCAGATTATTAACATTTGTCAACAAGCTGGATTTCATCCGAAAGTTGCTCAAGAGGCAGTTCAGATGCAAACTATCATCGGCTTGGTTGCAGCAGGATTGGGCATTGCTTTCGTTCCCGCCTCCTTGCAAAACTTCCACAGAAGCAGAGTCATTTACAGACCCTTACAAGAGCAGATACCTAAAACCGGACTTTATCTTACTTGGCGGCAGCATGATTCCTCACCAGTAATAAGAGCATTTCTGGGCTTGGCACGGAAGACGACACAATGGGGAGAGTGAAGATATTCAAGCGTTAGGTGATGTTATCCCACTCGCAGATCCAAACTTACAAGCACTACGCCGTTTTACGCAACGAATGATTCAAGCACGGGGTTGGCTTGAAGATGATGAAATTGAGGAATTTTTAGCAGTTGGTTATGCTAAACAACAAGTGCTAGAAGTCATTCTGGGTATAGCAATCAAAGTGATGCACAATTACACAAACCACATTGCTAAAACGCCCCTTGATAAACCATTTCAGCCATACACTTGGTCAAAGCCTATGGTCAAACATATCAACAGCGTTTGACTAAAGTGGAAAGGCGATCGCATTCTAACTCCGCAGGTGCAATTACTTTCATGATATTTCATTTGTAAAAGTTGCAATCAACAATTTTGCAACAAAGCAAATTTGTAATAAATCCCATTTGACATACCTTGTTATTTTATTAGACTGCTCAATTGTGGTGCTTTTAGTGAGGTAAGGGGCGTGAGTAGCAACGGAACAGAAAACCGGGATAAGAAAAAAAATCTTGAAAAATCAGTCATTCAGCCATGTATATACATGATATAGTAAGACAGCATGTATAACTTAGGACAATGGATCAATATTCCGGTACTAGACAAAAATCTCAAAGACGACCGCGTACACCAGATGGTAAATTTGAAACTGATTATGGAGATTCCCCCAAACGGTTAAGGTCAATTCGCCTAACCGATGAAGCATGGGAGAAGCTGTTAGAAATAGCCGATAAAAATCAAGTAACCAGAAGTGAAGTGATAGAAATTTTCGCTCGCGGTGGCGAATTATATTAAGTGTTACCTCTAGTTTATTTAGTAAAAAAGTGTAATTTTTTACTAAATTTGGCATGAATCCATATTTCGACAATCAAGAGTATTGTCTATTCTCTTGATAAGTTTTTAATTGTGATAGTTTTAATCATGTAGTCATATACAAATTAAATTTATATTGATAAGTTATTGCCCTAAAGACGGAATTTTTTCAAAAGCAGAAAGTGCTACTTCTTGCGCCCGTTGTGAAGTAATTTTAGAGTTTGGGTCAGTTGGATACAAACTGCTTAGAACAATACCGAAATTCCGAGACCAAATGGGAGCATACAGCGTTAATTAAACAACGCTACAGCTATCAAGAATTTCACTCCCAACCAGAACACTGGAAACTGGTGCGTTGGCTCTACCAACGGTCAACTTTAAGTCCAGAATCTCCCAGCGTTTTGTTTGACTTAACTACAGCACGGTTGGCAGAACGGAAAATACTGTTACCAGGGGTGAGTGTGCTTGCTGGTGCAGCTTTTATTTGGATTCCTGGTGTTGGACCAACGTTAATAATTGGACACTTAGCCAGCACAGCATTATTAGGTGGTATTGAAGGTGCTGTGGCTGGTGCAGTTGGAGGAGGAGTGCTAGGCACTTTAACAGGCTGGGGAATTTCTGCACAGCACGTCCTCAAGTATGAAGATAAGCTCAAAGATGGTAAGTAGTGTCTATGCAGGAAATGATACGTAGCTTTAAGTTAATTATATACGCGGTATGTTGGCCATCTGAAAGTGATACCATTTCACGAAAATCTTGATACAATTCACTCCCCCAGCTTGTCCAAATGTATCAACTTTAAAGTGAAACGGTATAACCCCCTGACTCAGAGCCAATCTTCCAAAACCTTTCTACTCCTAATCTTTGTCGCCGCTTTCATGATTAACTTTGTCTGGGAGATGGGGCAGATGTTCGCTTACGAGCAATTTGCTACATCTGCTGCTCAAACATGGCTAATTTGCGGTTTAGCGTCAATCGGAGATGCTGTCTACATCAGTGTGCTGTACTGGCTTGGTCACCGTATCACCCACGATCGGGATTGGATTGCTCATCTCAATGGCTTAAGAATTCTAACGCTCGCAGGTGCTGGTCTAACCAGTGCAACACTAATCGAGTGGATTGCCTTAGTAATGGGCATCTGGAGCTACAGTGAAGCCATGATCCGACTTCCGCTTCTAGAGGTCGGGATTCTGCCCGTGCTTCAGTTGATGATTCTACCCGTTCTAACTTGGTTGGATTGTGGGACAAATTACTCAAACAAAGGGGATTTAGACTGTTTTGTGTGCGTCATTTGGCGCTTCATTGATGCCAGGCGAATACACCACCGAGGCGCGATCGCAATGGACAAACAAGCCGAACAGAAATCTAAAGATTTAGCCTCTGAGTCTAAGCCGACGTAATAACATGGCATTAATCGAAACAACAACGGTCGAAACGCTCATCAAGATAGCGCCTACTGCCGGAGACAATAGAATTCCAAAGGAATAAGCGACTCCTGCGGCTAAAGGAATAGCAATGATGTTGTAACCCGTTGCCCAAAACAGATTTTGCAGCATTTTATTGTAAGTCGCTTTTGCCAACTTCAATGCATAGGTGGCATCGAGGGGGCTACTATTGATTAATACCAAATCTGCTGATTCAATTGCGACATTGGTTCCAGCCCCGATCGCCAGTCCTAAATCTGCCTCGGTTAGAGCAGGCGCATCATTAATGCCATCTCCCACAAACGCAGTTGGTTTTTCGGCTTTGAGTCTGCGGATAATTGAGGCTTTATCCTGTGGTAGCACACGGGCATAGTAGCGATCGATGTTCAAATCCTCGGCAACGGTCTTGGCAACCGCTTCGGCATCGCCCGTAATCATCACCACTTGCACACCCATTTCCTGCAATCTCGCGACTGCTTCTCTTGCAGGTTCCCGCACTTGATCGGCTAACCCAAAAACAGCCAGTACTTGCTGGTCATCCATAAGAACGATCGCGCTTTCTCCCCGCGACTCACTTTGCTCTAATCCTGCTTGTAAGGCTGCTGGAAATTTCAGCTTTAACTCGCGTACCCATTCGGGTCTACCGACTCGATAACGTTGATTGTTCACTGTGCCTTCCACACCGCTACCGGGAATCGCTTGAAAATCCTCGCCTTTAGTAAATTCAATCTGACGACGATCGGCTTCTTGCACGATCGCTTGAGCCAGAGGATGTTCAGAGAGCGATTCTAATGTTGCCGCAATTCTTAACGCTTTGAGTTCATCAATTTGATCTGTGTAAATTCGTTGAACTCCAAATCGTCCTTCTGTTAATGTCCCAGTTTTATCGAAGGCGATCGTTTGAATGTTTCTTGCTCGCTCAAAGGCTTCTCGACTGCGAACTAAAATTCCATGTTTGGCAGACATCGCTGTTGCATTGACAATTACGAGTGGGATCGCCAAGCCTAATGCGTGTGGACAAGCAATCACTAGCACCGTGACAGCACGATTAATCGCAAAAGTACTATCAGGAGCGAATGCCAGCCAAACAAGGAAGGTCAGTGTTGCAACTGCGATCGCAATCAGCGTCAACCAATACGCTAATTGATCCGCTAAGGCTTGATAGCGGCTTTTAGAGCTTTGCGCTTCCTCAACCAGGCGCATGATTTGGCTGAGGGTGGTTTGTTCACCTGTGCGAGTGACTTTCACAGTCAATGCGCCATCTCCATTTACAGATCCGGCAACCACTTCATCATTAATATGCTTGGTGACTGGGCGGGATTCCCCAGTCAGAAAAGCTTCATTCACACTCGAAGCACCTTCTGTGACTTCGCCATCGATCGGAATTTGTTCACCGGGACGAACCAGAATTAGGTCATCGTGTTGTAGCGTATCGACCTGAACATCCTCAATTCGTCCATTTACCAAACGATGTGCCACGGTAGGTACGAGTTCTGCTAAATTCTCTAAGGCTCGACTTGCTCCCTGAACCGATGCCATCTCGATCCAGTGCCCTAGCAGCATGATGTCAACGAGTGTTACCAGTTCCCAGTAAAACGGTTCGCCTCTCAGCCCAAACGAAACAGCGAGACTGTAAATAAAAGCAACGGTGATGGCGAGCGCAATCAGCGTCATCATGCCAATCTTGCTGTGCAATTCCCGCCATGCCCCGCGCAGAAAAACCCAACCGCCATAAAAGTAGATGACTGTACTGAGAATTGGGGCGATCCACTCTGAACCAGGAAAGGCGATCGCGCGATACCCAAACCACATTTCAAACATGGGTGCGTAGTACAGCACAGGCAAACTTAGCACTAGGCAGATGAAGAATCGTCGCTTAAAGATTTCTGGACGATGGCCTGCGTGCTTATCGTGGTGGGAATGTTGCTGTCCAGCTTCATGTAAATCCTGACGGACATCAGCAAGCTGTTTCTGATGTTCATCATGTCCAACGTACTCTTGCTGGGGTTGCTGATGCCCGTGATGCTTATTATGGCGTTGCATAATTCTCTCTATAAAAGTGCAACAGAAAATAGATAGTTAAAGACTCTTAAAACAACCTACAAGAATTATCCATCTCAAGCTATAAACACTTAATTAAATGATAGAACTAACTGGAGTTTCCGAATTTGACGAAGATTACAAGCGCTATGTTGAGAACACGCCTGCCTTTTTCCTTGTCTCGGTCGTAAGGCTAAGGGCAGTAATACCTAAAACAAAACTTCGGAGGACTGGGGTGAAAAGACGAAAAAGGATAAAAATCCTGTTTAATCGTCAAAATGCCTTTGCTATGGCACTTTTACTGCTGTGCTTATCAATCTGCTATTGGCTGCTGCATTTTGAGGTTAAGCTGTTGACACCAGAGGGCTTTAGACAAGGAGTTAAAAATTTAGGAGTCCTTGGTCCATTAGTCTATATCGGCATATTGACTTTATCTGTAGTTGTTAGTCCTATTCCCAGTGCGCCGTTAGCAGTCGTCGCTGGTGCTATGTGGGGAACGATTCTAGCAGGAATTTACAGTGTGATCGGGGGCTTTCTAGGTAGTTTAATTGCTTACTTTTTAGGGCGCACTTTAGGGCGTTCGGCAATCAAAGCTTTGACTGGGAAAATTATCTATTTCTCTAAGCAACGAGGAGAAACCTATCTTAGCTGGTTAATTTTTATTACGCGCCTGCTGCCAATCTTTTCTTTTGACCTGATTAGCTACGCTGCGGGGATTGCTGGTCTTTCTCTTGCTAAATATGCTATTGCCACTTTTTTGGGCATGATTCCTTCGACGTTTTTACTGACTTATATGGGAGGAGTTTTTAAGATAGGGATGCCTTTGGGAATCGCTATTTCTATTGTTTTTCTGATCATCCTCATTGGTTTGCCTTGGTTAATTAGGCGCTATAACTGGCTAGGCATGAAAGATGTTTTTCGCGTGGAGTAAATGAACTACCTCGTCTATGCCTTTGGCACAGACAAGATTTCTCGTTCAAAAAGCCGTTGAATAGCCTGCAACAAGGCGCACTTGACTATGCTCACTATCACCGCTGGCGATGTCACCTTGCAGACCAATATCAAACACACTCTGATACCCTACCTGCTGGCGTAACCCTACCCCAGCGGACACTATGGCTCCATCTCCTGTTTCCTCACCAGCACGCACCCCTACTTCCGCTAGAATCGTGCGATCAAAACGGCGAGGGTAACCTAGCGGTCTGGAGTAGCCAAGAATTACACCAGGGATAACAGAGCGCTCATCACTATCAGGCACTGTGTTTAGATTCAAATCGACGTTGAAATGCAGGCGATCGTATTGCCCTACGGTCTTGCTGGCAATACCGCGCAAGCGAAAGTCCACACCTCGTGAATCCCGTCCAGTCGGGAAGTAAGTATCAGCTCGGACAGCGAAAGCAGGTGTATTGTTGTATTCTCGGTTGAAGTTATGGAACACACCTACAGATACATCACCGATGTCGAAGTCGGTGTCCTCAGAATCAGTTCGACCACCAATGCTGGGGTGAATACCGATATTGAGGTGGGTGTTAGGTGCAAAGCCATAGAGATACTCGATCTCAAACTCACCACCTACCGAGCGTCCCTGTGGCAGGGTTACCACGCCACCCAATTCTATTGCCTGCTCGCGATAGCCGATAGACTCGGCGTCATCAAAAGATAACGGACGGTTGGCATCAATGTTGTTATGGTCAACGGCGCGTGTCGAAGTAGCTGCTAGCGCTACAAATGCCGTTGCAAATAGGGTGGCGATCGCATGTTTGGTTAGTTGTTTCATTGAATTTTTACTTTTGTATTCGTTATTCTAATGACAAGGGGAACTAAATTAGTGACCGACATGGCTTCCCGCCGGAGTCTTGCCTGTATTAGGTACTGTCATGTCTTGCTGCGTAGTGCTTGAATTATGGTTACTAGAACCGTGATTCATATGCTCATGATTCGTCAAGCCTTCTGGCATCATGCCCATCCCTGGCATACCTTCCATAAAGCGATGGTCGTGCAAACCATCACCACCATAGTTCTCACCCGGTTTCATGCCTTTGTGATTAGCTGCCATCACCATCCAAATTGCACGCTTAATCTGTCCTTCCTTCTGTTGTTCGCTCATCCAGTCAGAAGCGAGAATGTCATTGACCATGTCGTGCAACATATGCAAGTTGTCAAAGACGTTTGAAATGTGTGGAAAACGGGCTGCAAATTTGGGACTGACTTCAGCAAACATTGGCATGAACGGGCGATCGGTACGATACAATTCCACCTCGTGGTATTGCTTACCTGCTGTGGTGTAGGCTGCACGCTGTTGTTCGAGTGTCTTGTTGTAAAGCAAGTCATACATTGAACCTTGCAGCCAGTGGTAGCCCCAGAATAACCCATTCACTTTTGGATACTTACGACGGAATGCCTTGGAATAGGGCTGCGAATCCAAGTAGCCCATGTTCATCGGCAGGCTAGTAATGGCATAGGGTACGTTATCGACATAGAACTTATACAGGCGCTCAATCTCTGCTTCTTTTTGGGCGTCTGTCAACTTGGTGCTTGCTAGCACGTCTACGGTTTGGGCATGGAGAATGTGTGCCCAGTCAAAAACCTGTTCCAACACTCCATATTTGCGCCCGAAAGTCGGTGAGATGTTGGCTTCATCGGGCATGAAGCGCGGAGGATTTTTTAGCACCCAATTAATTCGCTCAAAGGTTTTAGTTTCCAAGTCTTTAGCTTTGCCCGTTACCAAGTCTTCGTAAGCAAAGGCGTGTCCCACAGCGACTGCATTTAAATCCAAAGCCAGCGGTCTAATGTTGTAGATGGCGTCGTTGTAAACACCGCGCTTGCGATAGATATGATTTCTGTCCTTATTGTCCATCCAGCCTGGCAGGTTAGTTGGCACGGGTGGTAGTTTCTGGGCGTTAGGTGTTGGAGCTTTCATGTCATTCATATCATGTCCTTGATGCCCCTGATGTTCCTGGTTTTGCTGCTGGGCAGTTGCTGGATGCAATCCTATACTTGTGAGCAATACAGCAGCGATCGCCATAGCTGTCGTTTGTTTGATAAGTTTGTGTCGCATTGTCTAATACTCCTTGTTCTCAATTAATTGAGGATTAAGCTATCAGCCAAATGCTAATAGCTGATAGCGAAATAACTTAAATCTTTATGCAGTTGGATAGCCAACCGCAGCGATCGCTTGTTTAATTACTGTCTCTGATGCTTGAGTTTCTACACTAACAACTTTTGTTTTTGAATTGGCTTGCACAGTGGCAGTAGCATCTATTGTTTGAATAGCTTTGGTAATAGTTTCTACACAAGCAGAACAAGCCATTTTGGGAACCAAAAATTGCACCTTCATAGCATTAGATCCTTCATCTAGAGTGACTAATCTCTTGATAATAGTTGAGTGAATATTTGATGAATTTACTCAACCTAAAATTAGCTTAAATTCTCCAGTCAACAGGAGAGTCAAGAGTTAAATTTAATTAGGTCAAAAACAAGTTTTATTTCTAACTGAAGTTCATAAATTAATTGAAGGGTTTCCCTTCTGCCTACTTATCCTGCCTTATGGAAACACCTTGTAGCATGATGGAAACCGAGTTTTGTCTGTCTACAGAAGTCACTGTGCGTCTACTGCTTTCTCATCAGCTTAATTGTTTAAGTTTTTTTCAATAAAAGGACAAATTGTTTGCTCTGGAGTTTCAGGTATAATTTCCCAACCTGAAAGCAGTCCTTCTAACTCTTGCCTCAGAATGAGTAATTGCTGAATTTGTTCATCAATGGCTGTCAGCTTATCTTTTAACTTAGTTTTTATATGTTCGCAGGGTAAGTTACCCCCATCATGAACATCCAAGAATTCCTTAATTTCTAATAAAGATAACCCAAGACTTTGGGCACGTTTGATAAAGTTCAAGCGAGCCAAAACATCAGAGTGAAATAATCTAAATCCACCCTCGGTTCGACCTGATGCTTTAAGTAGACCTAACTCTTCATAGTAACGAATTGTTTTAATCGGTATGCCGCTAGACTTAGCAACTGAACCAATAAGTTTTACCTCTTCTTGGACTAACATATTTAGCTACCCTTTAACTAAATACAACTACCAGTTTTATGGTAGACTCTCTAGTTAACTGGAGAGTCAAGTAGAAACAGTACCCTTAGTCAGGTAATAGCGCATTGCGCGATCGCACCAGCTGTTGGCGAATCTTAATAATAATGATGTAGAGTATTGGCACTACAAACAAGCTCAAAAACGTAGAAACGAACATCCCACCAAAAACCGCCGTCCCCAATGACAGCCGGCTGGCAGATCCAGCTCCTGTTGCAACAAGCAGTGGATAGCTGCCGATCAAAGTTGAAACCGTTGTCATGAGAATAGGACGCAATCGTGCTTGTGCAGCTTGCACTACTGCCTTAGTAATTGAAAGTCCCTGTTCTCGTAGCTGGTTGGCAAATTCTACAATCAAAATCGAATTCTTGCTGGCTAAACCAATCAGCATGACTAAACCAACTTGACAGTAAACATCGTTGTACAAACCCCGCAGAGATTGAGCCGATAAAGCTCCCAAGACTGCCAGGGGAACCGCTAGCATAATGATTAAAGGATCGACAAAATTGTTGTATTGCGCTGCCAGTACAAGGAAAACAAAAAAGACCCCCAAACTGAAAATAATTGGAGCTTGACCGCCAGATTCCACTTCTTCTAAGGAGATTCCCGACCATTCAAAACCGAAATTTGCGGGTAAAACCTCAGCCGCTAGCTTTTCCATAGCCGTAATTGCTTGCCCAGAACTAAACCCAGGAGCAGCGGCTCCGTTGATTTCAATGGAGCGGTAAAGGTTATAGTGATTAATTGTTTGTGCTCCAGTCGTTGATTTAATCGTTACAACGTTACTAAGGGGTATCATGTTGCCAACTCTTGAGCGTACATACAAGCGACCAACATCTTTTGGGTTAGAGCGAAATTGTGAGTCTGCTTGAACATAAACGCGGTATGTTCGCCCAAATTCGTTAAAATCATTTACATAGCGCGAACCGATAAAAGTTTGTAGGGTACTGAAAATTTCATCGATTGGAACCTGTAGAGCTTCTGCTTTGCTTCGATCTACTTCAACTATCAACTGGGGCGCGTTGGCAGTATAGGTACTAAAGACTCCTTGCAATCCTGGAGTTTGATTGGCGCGGCTAATTAGCTCGTTCTTGACTCGATCCAGTGCATTAATGTCTCGATTGCTTTGATCGCCTCGGTCTTGCAGTTGAAACACAAAACCGCCTACACTGCCAAGACTCTGGATAGTTGGAGGATTGACGGCTAGAACAGGTGCTTCTGGAATTCCCATCAACGGTGCGCGTACCCGATTGAGAATTGCTGATACCGATTGCTCTGGCTTTTGCCGCTCTGACCACGATTTGAGGGGAGCCATAATCAATCCGCGATTGGGAGTGTTGCCGCTAAAACTAACACCGCCCATTGCAAATACGCCTTCAATCTCAGGGACGTTGAGTAATTCTTTTTCGGCTTTCATGACGACTGAGCGAGTATAATTCAATGAAACCCCATCCGAACCCTGAATCAGGTTGACAAAATAGCCTTGATCTTCCTCTGGCAGAAATGCTTGAGGAACGCGCAGATACAACCAGCCTGTTAATACCAACGACACGGTAAATAACAGCAACACAACCATCTTAAAGCGAGTAACAGTGCTGAGAATCCGTTGATAGCCTCTGCGCATCCAGTCGAGAAGGTCATTTACCCTTGCAAAAAACCAGCCAAGCCAGCCGCGTGGTTGTTGTCCTCGACGTAATAGTATGGCGGACACGGCAGGAGTAAATGTAATGGCATTAAAGGTGGAAAGCGTAATCGAAAATGCGATCGTTAGTGCAAATTGTTTGTAGAGTTGTCCTGTTGTTCCCGGAAAGAAGCCAACCGGAACGAAAACCGCCATCAGAACTAGCGAGGTGGCAATTACAGCTCCAAACAATTCGTGCATTGCTTGAGAAGCCGCCTGACGCGGACTGATACTTTTTTCCTCAAGCAAACGAACCACATCTTCAACAATAATGATTGCATCATCGACAACCATTCCGGTCGCCAGGGTTAAACCAAATAAAGTCAGACTATTAAGTGAAAAATTAAACACTTTGACAAATGCAAAAGTGCCAATTAAGGAAACCGGGATCACAATCGCTGGAACAATGGTAGTCCGCCAATCTTGCAAGAAAATGAAAATTACTCCAACAACTAGCACAATCGATTCAATCAGCGTTTTGACCACTTCCCAAAAGGATGCCTCAACAAATCGGGAAGAATCATAGGGGATTTCATAGGTTAATCCTGGTGGAAAATTCTTTGCCAGTCTTGCCATCTCTGCCTTAGCCGCCTTAGCAATTTCTAAGGCGTTACTGCCAGGAATCTGGATGATTTGATAGCCTACAGAGATGTGACCGTTATAGCGAGCAAATGTGCTGTAACTTTCTGCCCCCAGTTCCGCCCGCCCAACATCTTTCAGTTTGATCAGCGTCCCGTCATTTCCTGCTTTGAGGATGATATTCTCAAACTCCTTGGCTTCTCGCAGTCGTCCAACAGCTTGCAAATCGATCTGGAACTTTTGCCCATCAGGGGCGGGTGGTTGTCCGATTGCACCGATGCCTAACTGTAAATTTTGTTGATTGAGGGCATTCACCACATCTTGAGCCGTCAGATTACGACCAGCAAGGCGATTGGGATCGAGCCAAATTCGCATGGCATAGCGACGTTCTCCAAAGGATAGGACATTTCCCACGCCATTGATACGTCTGAGCGGGTCTAACACATACAAATCTGCATAGTTACTAATAAACGTATCATCGTAGCGATCGTCCTCGCTGTATAATGCCATCGCTAAAACAATCCCACTTGATTGTTTTGTAACCGCGACTCCTGTCTTTTGTACCACTTCTGGTAATTTGGGTTGTGCCAGCAAGACACGATTCTGTACATCAGAGGCTGCAACATTGATGTCATAGCCCTGCTCAAAAGTAATGGTAATTGTGCTATTACCATCATTGCTGCTGGTCGAGTTCATATATCTCATGCCTTCGACACCATTAATCTGTCGCTCTAAAACCGATGTCACGGTTTCTTCGACAATTTGAGCACTGGCTCCAACATAGTTAGCTGTGACACTAATTTGAACGGGGCTAATGTCTGGATACTGCTCTACAGGCAGCGTTGGAATGCTAATTAGCCCCAACACCAAAACTATCAGGGAGCAGACGATCGCAAAGACAGGTCGCTTGATGAAGAAATCTGCGAACATAAGTCAGTAGCAGAATAAACATTGCTAATCAATTGCTTTTCTTGGATTCAGGAACAATTGGCGCACCATCCCTTAAACCAAGCAAACTAGAGATGATGATTCGTTCTCCGGGCTGCAATCCTTTCAAAACCTGGTATTGATTGTCTTCAATACTGCCTAGTTCAACAGGTTTTTGCCGAGCCACAAACTGAGATTGGGCAGAGTGCGTTCGCGATTCTTCAACTACAAACACAAACGTCTCTTTGGCTAAACGAGTTACAGCAGTTGTAGGAATGCGGACTCCAGGACGCCGATCCAAAATCACCCGCGCTCGAACAAATTGGTCGGTTCGCACTCTAGCTTGAGAATTATCCAACAGCGCCTTGACGAGTACTGATTGTGTCTGATTTGCTGTGTTGGGCGCAATGAAAAATACGCGACTGGTACCGACTTTCCGCCCAGAACCGTCTACCAACTCTACTAAACTTCCTAACCGCAATTGAGCTACCTGTTCTGCTGGAACCGAAATGTTAACCTCTAATAAACCGTTTTCAGAAACGGTAATTAACTGGGTAGACGTATCGACAAAATCACCCACTTTAACGGGAATATCACCCACAATACCTGCAAACGGCGCAGCAATTGTATAAAACTGAAGCTGTGCTGCTTGCTCCTTTACGTTTGCCTGAGCTTGGTTAACTAACCTCTGGTTCTTAACAATTGTTGCCTTTGCCTTAGCGATCGCTGCCTGTGCTCTAGTAATCATGGCTTCTTGGGCTGCAATGTCAGCATCCGTCTGAGCAATCTTGGCTTTGGCAGCTTCCAAGCTGTTTCGCCTTTGCTCTAGGATTTGCAAACTGGCAGCTCCTTCTCGATATAGTTGGTTGAAGCGCTCGTACTCGCGCTGATTGAGTTTTAGATCGGACTGTTCGGAAACTCGCCGAGCTTGTAACGCTTTGAGTGTCGCTGTTGCATTTTTTGCTTCGGCTTGGGCACTTGCCTCTTCTGCTTGGGCTGTTTGTAAATCAGCCTGAGTGGACTCATAAGCTGCGATTCTACTGTCAACAGAAGCTTGTTGCTGCTTTGCATCAACCTTCAAAATCGGAGTACCTTTTTTAACCCGATCCCCTGCCCGAACAAGTATCTGAGAGACCTGACCCTGAATTCTCGGTCGCAGAGTGACAGAACGACGAGACTGAAGACTTGCAACAAATTCAGCGCTTTCCTCTATAGTGGCACTTTGCACCGTCGCAACTTGTACCTTTGTTGCTGGGGGTTGGCTAGCTGCCGTTGGAGGTGATTCCTTATCCGGAGCGAGAAACTGCCAAAAACCAACGCCGCCACCAACTAGGAGCAAGGCTAACATTGCCCAGAAGCCCGGTGTTAATTTTGGTGCGAACTGACGTTTACTATTTGAAGGTTGAGACTCAAAAGATTCCATAGTTTCTTTCGTTGCTTGTGAGGAAAAAACCGCTAGTTAGAGGCTTATATCTTGCATCTACGCTCTTGTCCGCCCAGAAATAAATTTCTTGGCTGCCAAGCTAAAGTCCGATCAAGCTATCTTCATGAAACTTGACTCCAGAGCGTGCAAACTCCTGTTTCAACTGAGCAACCCAAGTTTTGATCCGTTCCTGCGTTAACTCAGATTGGTTATCTTCATCTAGCGCTAAACCAACAAACTTACCGTCACGCAATGCTTTTGACTCCGTAAAGTCGTAGCCCTCAGTTGACCAGTAGCCGACAGTTTCACCCCCAAGTTCTGAAATCTTTTCTTCTAAGATGCCCATTGCGTCTTGAAAAGAGTCGGGGTAGCCGTTCTGGTCACCAACCCCAAAGTAGGCAACTTTCTTGCCGTTAAAATCGATATTGTCTAGCTCGTCAAAGAAATTATTCCAGTCGTATTGCAATTCACCTATATTCCAGGTAGGACATCCGATGATGATGTAGTTGTAGTTCTCGAAATCGCTCGATTCTACTTTAGAAATGTCGTAGATATCGACAACGCTATCGCCACCAAACTCTTTCTGAATAAGTTCGGCTTCCGTTTGGGTATTCCCAGTTTGAGTTCCGTAAAATAAGCCAATTTTAGCCATTTTTCCTCCTTGCTAATAAGCGTGAAAATGTTTGAAAGTTTTTTGAAAGTTCAGCTATCAGCAGAGCACAAGCCGATAGCTGATGGTGAAATAGCCAATTACAAATTAAGCGGCTGATGGATAGCCTGCCGACGCGATTGCTGTCTCAATAGCTGTTCTAGATGCTTGAGTTTCTACGTTGATTAATTTAGTTTTTGGATCGGTCTGAACAGTAGCGTTAGCATCAACCTTTTGAATTGCTTCAGTGATAGTTTTGGAGCAAGTAGAGCAAACCAGTTTAGGAACTTTAAATTGTAATGTCATAGCTGTCAATAACCTTTTTTTGGATAATTTGTTGTGGAGTTATATGTGTGATTGAAAAACTCCAACTCATCTAAAATCACTTTAAATCCTCCATTTAGCTGGAGAGTCAAGGGGGTATGTAAAAAATTTATTGAGTGTTTAGTGAAATCTTTTTAAGATAAGAGTGACTTACGAGATATCCCAGTTTTTTATTTAATTTTCTTTTTAGAAGGGTAAAGTTTATTTAAAAAACAAAACTAGGATACTTCCAATTACCTAGTGCTTAATGATGGGAGCGCGAGGAGCAAAAACTGAATTTGCCAAGGAGTAAAAACCAAACTTGTGAGTAAACTAATAGCTGACAAAAGTCGAATAAGCTTCCTATGCCATCGCTAAAATTGATGCTAATATAGGTAGTTATTAGACCCTTTAGCAGCAAAACAAGAAAGAACAGAAACATATATACTCATTACCTCCAAGTTAATCAGCGGTATAGCCACCTTATAACTTAGAGTAGATTAAACTCTCTATTTAACTAGAGAATCAAGTTATTTGAGAATCAAAAATTGCAGATTATTCTGCTCATTACAGAATTGATTTTTAAGTCGGCTCGATAATTGGACAAATTGTATTTTCAGATATTTCAGAAACAGGTTTCCAGTCCGAAAGTAGCCTTTCTAACTCTAACTTCAATACTTGTAGCTGTTCGATTTGGTATTCGATTTCTGCAATTTTATCATTCAGTTTTACTTTAATATGGTCGCAGGGCAAGTCCCCTTGGTCATGCACATCCAAAAACTCTTTAATCTCTAACAAGCTCAATCCAAGGCTCTGGGCACGCTTGATAAAGCTTAGGCGGGCAAAAACACTGGAGTTAAATAATCGAAATCCACCCTCAGTCCTGCCCGAAGCTTTGAGCAAGCCCAGGTCTTCATAGTAACGAATCGTTTTGATGGGAATGCCGCTTTCCTTAGCAACTAAACCAATTTGCTTCTGGGTTTCTTGGGCTAACATCATTCACTCCTAATCAACACGTATAATCAAGGAAACCGTATAGTTAACTTTGTATCTCATCTATAATTAAATATTTGTCTAAAGAACTGTGCCCAGCGTTTGGGAAAGTGTTGCTTGCTAGTTACCAAGCTCACGCTGGGCACAGATGCTCCCGGTTTTCATGCTGAAATCTGCGTAGAAAACTGCTGTGTGCGAAGAGCATTGGATGGCTCTACTTCAATCACACCGCGAAACATATTCATGCCACAGGTAAAGGCGTATTCTCCAGCTTTTTCAGGTGTGAACTCGATTGTAGTTGTTTCATTTAAGGGTAGATCGGCAGCAATGCCAAAATCAGGAATCAGTATTTGAGCAAGGCAACCACTGGGATCTTGACGTAGAAAGTTAAGTTGAACTCTTTGCCCTGCTTTAACTACAATATGGTTGGGTGTGTAGCCTTTATCAACCTGAACAGTGATTCTCTGGACTCCCTGTTCTACAATGGCGTGTACAGCGCCTGTTCCATTCTTGTTCTGGTTTGCGGGTGTTGTCATTATTGGTTGAATATCTGCCATAATTTCATGCTCTTTTGGAGATTGAACTTGCCCAGCTTCGACTTTAACTTCGCCTCGAAACATATTCATGCCGCAGGTAAAGGTGTAAGTTCCTGGCTCGTTGGGAGTGAACTCAATTGGAGTAACTTGGTTTAGGGGTAGCTGTTGGGCAATATGGAAGTCAGGAAATCTGATTTCTTCAAGGCAGCTGCTAGAATCTTTACGGTAGAAGTTGAGACGAACTTTTTGACCTGCATTAACTACCACTTGGCTTGGTTCATATCCACCATCGACGGTAATTGTTACCTCCTGAATGCCCTGCTTTGATTGCGCTTTTTGCGATTTTGGCTTACTCAGCAGAAACCACCATAACTCCAGTCCTATCAATCCTAATCCGCCAGCTGTAACGGCTGCTTTTGCCCATAAGGGTTGTTCGATGCGATGGAACTGACTTGTTTGTTTTGTTTGAGATGGTTGCATTTGTTCGTGGGACATCTGTGCAACTGCTTTGTTAGAAGCAATTCCAAACACCAATCCCAAACTCGCAACACTACCAATGATTGCTATTTTGTTCATTATTTAAACGTCTCCGTAGGCGAATGTAACTAAATTGCAAGCTATGCTAATACACCGGAAATAGCTCCAAGTAAAAATCCAAATCCTACCAAGGTTACGAAAAATGTTACTTTCTTAAGCATTGTTATTACTCCCTGTATTTATTCAACCTATTGTTTTCGGTCGGAAATTACGCAAACGCAGTGCATTTGTTACTACCGACACAGAACTAAACGCCATTGCTGCACCTGCAATAATGGGACTAAGCAACCAACCGAAGAAGGGGAAAAGAATCCCTGCCGCAATTGGAATACCAGCGACGTTATAAATAAAGGCAAAAAAGAGATTCTGACGAATGTTGCGAATCGTGGCACGAGAAAGTTGAATGGCGGTGACAATTCCGTGTAAATCCCCAGAGATGAGGGTAATGTCACTAGCGGCGATCGCTACATCCGTTCCTGTGCCAATTGCCATCCCGACATCGGCTTGAGCCAGCGCCGGTGCATCATTGATGCCATCCCCCACCATTGCCACAATTTTGCCTTCCGACTGAATTTTCTCGACAGTCTTGGCTTTTTGATCTGGGCGAACTTCGGCAAAAACTCGCTTGATGCCCACTTCACGAGCAATAACTTCGGCAGTGCGGCGATTGTCTCCGGTTAACATCACCACTTCCAATCCCATTTTCTGCAATGTGCGAATCGCGTTTACAGAAGATGGTTTCACCGCATCAGCAATACCCATAATCCCTTGGACTTTGCTATTCACTGCAATCCAGATCGCAGTCTTACCAAGATATTCCAGGCGATCCCAATCTTCCTCCAATGCACTTGTATCAATGCCCAACTCTCTCATCCAACGGTGGGTGCCAATTTGTACCCATTGATTTGACACGTACCCTTGCACACCGCTACCAGCGATCGCTTCAAATTCCTGTGCATCCCTCAATTCCACACCTTGAGATTGAGCATAATTCACAACTGCTTCAGCCAAAGGATGTTCTGAATTGCGTTCGACAGATGCTGCAAGGCGCAGAAGATTTAGCTCGTTGCCATTGACTGTACCGTTGACGGTTACAAAATCGGTGACAGTCGGCTTACCTTGCGTAATTGTACCCGTTTTGTCGAGAACAACAGTCTTGAGCTTGTGCGCGAGTTCTAGACTTTCTGCCCCTTTGATGAGAATACCATTTTCTGCACCCTTGCCTGTTCCCACCATGATAGAAGTTGGCGTTGCTAAACCAAGGGCACAGGGACAAGCAATAATTAACACACCGACAGTGGTAATTAGTGCCATCGTCACATTGCCCATAATGTTATACCAGAGGATGAAAGTGAGAATGGCGATCGCAATCACAGCAGGCACAAACCATCCGGTTACTTGGTCGGCTAGCTTTTGAATCGGTGCTTTTGAACCTTGGGCTTGCTGCACTAGCTTGACAATCTGCGCCAAAAATGTATCTTTACCGACTCGTGTTGCACGGAATTTGAAGCTACCAGTTTTGTTAATTGTGGCTCCAATCACTTCATCACCCGGTTGCTTCTTCACAGGCACACTTTCACCTGTGACCATTGCCTCATCGATAGTTGAGGAACCATCAATAATCTCGCCATCTACTGGAATCTTTTCACCTGGACGTACTAGGATAACATCCCCCACCACCACTTGCGCGATCGGAATATCAACTTCTTGATCATTGCGAATCACTCGTGCGGTTCTCGCCTGCAACCCCATGAGCTTACGAATTGCTTCAGAGGTTTTTCCCTTCGCCCGGTTCTGTAACAATCCTCCCAACAGAATCAACGCAATAATAACGGCTGCCGCCTCAAAGTATACGTCCGGGTTGAATCCCTTGTTAATGAACCACTGCGGAAAGAATGTCGGAAATAAGGAGTAAAGGTAGGCTGTCCCGGTGCCAATCGCCACCAGCGTATCCATTGTTGCTGTATGGCGCTTTAAGGCTTTCCAGGCATTGACAAAGAATTCACTCCCTGCCCAAAACAATACGGGAGTTGTAAGGACGAGCTGGAGCCAGGGATTGTGTAACCACATGGGGATGAAGGGAATATGCAACCCAGTCATGGCGGGCAGTGACCCAATCACCAGCACAGCACTGACAATGCCACTGAGCCAAAGCTTACGGGTTAACTTGCGGTTCTCAGCTTGTCGTTCTCGCCGTTCCGTATCATCTTCGGGAGCAAGGACATCATCTTGTATGGGTTGAGCCAAATATCCAGCCGCATCAACCGCTTCCTGAATTGCAGTTATGTCTGTTTTACCAGAATCGTAGGTGACAGTAACTTGTTCAGCCCCAAAGTTTACACTACACGCTTCTACTCCTGGTACTGAGCGAATAGCATCTTCAATGTTATTGGCACAGGAGGCACAACTCATACCTCGCAGTTTTAAGGTTGCGTTTTCCATGTATTACCCTCATTTCTCCAAAAGATAGGATCGATGATTAGACCTTGATGGCGATCCAACCAGTGAACATGAACGCTTTGAACTTTCTTTAGTTTGCAATCTCTAGCCGACTGGAGAGTCAAGGGAGAGCGCAAGCGAATTTTGAAAATCTGTCCAAAGAAAGAACTTCTTAGTTTAAAGGGTTTCACGCTCGGCAACCCGCACAACAAAGGGGACAGTCATCACAAGTCCGTGGCGCTGGAACTGTGCCCATATTTTGTAAAGTCCAGCGTGGGGAAAGCTGGTGTGTGCGCTAATCTGCGTGGCGCTGGAGTCGAATGTGTGTAGTTTGTTAGATTGTGTTTGTTGATGATGAGCAGGTGATATGACTGCATGACTAGCACTGTGTGCTGTCGATACTTCATGCGGCTCCATAGGATGGACATGCAGAAATTCAGCACCGTTTTCACTAATAATGACGAAGTGAGCGAGGGCACCAAGATAAGGTTGAAGATCGGCGACTGGCTCGTTTGTCTGCTCATCTTCAACTGCAAAGTCGAGCATTACTGCTTCACCTGCACGTAATGGTTGATTTGACTTCATGGTGACTCGCAAGCCATCTACAGTCTTGGTTGTGCTTTCGTCTTCAACGAGGGCGATCGCCTCACGCGCTTCTCCACGAATTTGCAGGCTGAGTTGATCAACAACTTGGTGAGTGTCCGGGGTGTAATCGACGTAGAGCCAATAATTACCAGTCCGTGGAAAGAGATGCGTGACGCGAAAACTGCCATCCGCTTCTTGTTTTGGATGCAAATGATAGAACTCACTAAGATCGTCAGATATGATTAGCAGGTGCATTGCCTGTTCATGGACGATTTGGAGATTACGGACAACCTCCCCTTCCGCATTCCGTATTGTGAAAACAAGTGCTACTGTCTCGCCCGCATTAACTTCGGCAGGCTCTGATTTGAATTCAGTGCGATAAACACATGCAGTTGTAGTTGCAAGCGTATTTTCGGCTAAAGTCATGATTTCAATCCTCTGCAATAAACTACTTTCATCTTGAAGTCTCTAGTACGCTGGAAAGTCAAGAGCTACGAGAAAAGATTTTTGTAAAATCCACAAAGCGAAGCTGAAGCAGTTTGGATACTTGGTCTTCCAGACCCCTCTAGTTGGCAACAGTATGGTCTGTGTGCCAAAATCTACAGCATACTGGAATTAACTATAAAAATTTTCTTAAATTCTTGTCTTTGGATTTTTTGCTAAAGTTTAGAATTCTTGTTGTTTTTTTTTAGTGTTGTGTACCGCTTATGATTAAAACTGTTTTTGATAGGCTCTGGGAGACAAGCCTACAGCTTTACGGAAGGCAGTAGTAAACGTACTTTGCTCTGAGTAACCGCATTGAAAAGCAATGTCTGCAATGGTTATTTTCTTCTGCTTTAGTAGCTGCTTTGCCCGCTCTATCCGCTGCTGTATCAAATACTTGTGAGGAGTTATCCCCATTAATTGCTTGAACAAGCGGCAGAAATAGTATTTGCTCATGCCAAATTCAATGGCAATCGCTTCTAGCGATAAATCCTCACCTAAATGTTCATTTATATAAGCGCTCGCTTGATTCAGCTTGTGTTTCGGTAATCCCCTACATTCAAAGCTTGACTCTCGCTCCACATTCATAATTGTTTTCTCTTCAAATACCTACTAGCGTCGTTTAGTTGAACCCTAAATCCAATGGTGGTGGCTTTGTGCGGTTAATAAGCTCTATCATGACGAGTTAGACATGCCGCAGAGCCGTTGTAGCCCCATCAAAGCGCTTTGTGCCATAGACGAATTGAGAGTTTTCTCCCAGCGATTGACCGTGTTTCATCAAATGCAACCCATAGGCAAGTTGCTCTGGTTCCCAGATATCTAAAGCTTGAGGAACGTGGTGGTTCTGTTCAAGTAGAGCATCTGCAAGGGCGATCGCATTAGCAGCAGCTTTCGAGGTGCTGGCAGCAGTGTGAGGACGAGGAATGAAGGCAGCATCACCAACTAAGGCCACTCGCCCAAAGATCATTTGTGGTACTCCTAAGTCTAAAATTGCCTGCACAAAGGGTTCTTTTGTGGCAGCAACCAGCTTTTGAAAGGGTGGAGCCAGTACCGCATCAGCATAGGATCGCATTTCTTGCTCAACAGTGGGAGCTAAAAGTCCTGGAGGAACTGAATAATCTCGCCGTCTTCCCTCTTTATCAGTTAGAATTTGGGGTAGTTCCGTCGTTTCGTCATAGTTGACATACCAAACCCAGTTAAAGCGGCGTTCTCCGTGCACAAGCGATTCATTCTCACCTGGAACCACATATTGCAGAATGTGGGAATTGGGAAACTGGAAGAAGACAAACCGTTCTGTAAAGAGATCCGCTGTCGGTTGGTCAAGTTCGGATTCATCCACTAATCCTCGATAGCCAACGTATCCTGCATAGTGATAGTGGTAATTGGGCAAAAACAGTTGACGCACAGTTGAACCAGGCCCATCTGCACCAACAAGCAATGCAGCGGTGACAGAGGTGCCATCTGCGAATATTGCGGTAACATCTTCATTGGTTTGCTGAATATCTGTCAGTCGCTTTCCAGTATGGTAGTGTTCGACTGGAAAATGCCGCCGCATCAAGCCATAGAGCAGGTTCCAGGAAGTTAAGGTTTGACGCATGGGCATTCGCATTTTAATGCTGCCATCTCGGTTGAGGTAATAGCGTTCCTGTGCAATGACACCCAGCGAATCAACTGGAATACTTGCCCGTTGGAAAGCTTCGATGACATCGGGTTGCAGGACAATGCCACCGCCGCGGCTGTCAAGGGTATGGGTCGATCGCTCATAGATATCTACCTTCCAGCCGATCGATCGCAGCATGATGCCAGTAAATAAACCACCCAACGATCCACCAATGACAATGGCATATTTTTCTGTAGGGTTCATTGTTCAACTCCGATTCACTTTCTAGTTCAATCAGCGTTTTTCTAAATAACCAATAAATCTAGGATTCGGCTAGAAACTTGTGGACAAACGTAACCGCCATTGCACCTTCTCCAACTGCTGAAGCAACTCGCTTAGTCGATCCATGCCGCACGTCACCCGCAGCAAACGATCCCGGAACACTGGTTTCAAGAAAATAAGGATCGCGATCGAGCGGCCAGCAAGCGGGTAAATGACCATTCTGAAGCAAATCCGATCCGGTAATCAAATAACCTGCCTCATCCCTGACAATATTTGTGTCTTTTGCCCACTCCGTGTTAGGCACACCACCAATACAGATAAAGAGATATTGAGTATCAATGGTTCGCACCGAATTTTCGCCAAAGTCTGTAATTTCAACTTGCTGTAGGCTACCCTCACCAACTAGCCCCGTGACTTGAGCATTAAAAAGCACCTCAACATTGGAGGCATTCAGGATGCGATCGATTAAATATTTTGACAGTGTAGCTGCCAGTGTGCTTCCACGAACAATCATTGTCACCTGCCTGGCATACTGTGAGAAGTGCATGACTGCTTGACCTGCTGAATTACCGCCACCAACCACGAGAACCTGCTGATTCAGGCACATTGACGCTTCACTCACACCCGCGCCATAAAATAGCCCCCGGTTCAGAAAGCGATCTTCATTGGGCAAATTTAACCGTCGATATTCTACGCCTGTCGCACAAATGTTGGTACGGGCAATCATTTTGCTGCCGTCTGCCATATCGACATAAATGCGATTGTTTCTAAATTCTGCCTTAATTCCTTCACGCAATAGCAAGAGTTCAACGCCAAATTTGACTGCCTGCTGACGCGCTCGTTCCGCTAATTCTGCACCCCGAATTCCTTCAGGAAACCCCATATAATTTTCAATTAGCGAACTGGTTCCAGCTTGACCCCCAACTGCCTGTCGCTCTATTAGGACAGTCCGCAATCCCTCAGAAGCCGCATAAACTGCTGCACTCAACCCCGCTGGCCCTGCTCCATAGATCGAAAGATCGTATTCTTTGAATTTAGGCTGTGCTACCCACCCCAACCTTTGAGCAATGTCGCGAACGTTTGGTGCAAACAGTCGAGTACCATCTGGAAATTCAACAACTGGTAAACGCAGATCGTTCAGGGCGGCAAATCCCAATTCTCGATGGCAGTCCTCATCGCTTGTGAGTTCAACCCAATCAAACTCAACAACACTTCGATTGAGAAAATCGCGGATTTCGTAAGCTTCTGCTAAATTGGGTTGACCATACAGCCGTACTTGGCTTTGATGTTTCGCTGAATTTGGGTAGTTTAGTTTAGTCATCATCGCACTTAAACCTTCTCTAATTCTGTTGCAGCAGAGCGCAGCGCAGCGAGAAAAATCTCAGTAGGCTGCCCACCCACTAAGACTTCCTTGCCAATGCGGATTGTGGGAACACTACGAATTCCTTGGGCGATCGCTCGACGTTTCAACGCTTCAATATCTTGAATCCCTGCTTGTGAAAGAAGAAATGTCTTGACTTGCGTTGAATCTAAACCAATTTCAGCAGCGAGATTTACTAGCGTGTCAACATCACCAATATCTTGACCCTCTGTGAAGTAGGCTCTAAAAATACGTTCTGCCATGTCCGTTGCTTTACCCGCTTTACCTGCGAACCAGGTCAATCGGTGTGCTTTGAGTGTATTGGGAGTAACTTTTATCAAGTCGTAGCGAAATTCAATGCCGTTGGCTTGCCCTGCCTGCACCGTTTTAGCATCCAGTTGTTGTGAATATTCCCAACTGCCAAATTTATTGGTGCGGTAAGTTTTGCGATCCATACCCGCTTCTGGCATATCTGGGTTTAGCTCAAACGGATACCAGATGCGCTGAATTGCAACCGGAAGATCCAATTGTGCTATTGCTTTGTGCAAGTTGGTGTCTGCTACTAAACACCAGGGACAAATGAAATCTGAAGTCATTTCGATTGTTAACGTCATGGCTGTTTTCCCTTTAAACGTATTGTCATTTCTGCATTTTTATCTCCAGTACAGTAAATCCGCGATCGCCTCAACTAGTGCTTCTGGTGCAATGGGTTTAATCAAATGTCGCTGACCTTAGGATTCTCAATTTCAAGACGCTCTCCCAATCGTCCCTCCGAATTCACCTTTGGTCGCAAATGCGAGATTACCGAGAGCTTTAGCATTTCTTTCACTAATTGCTTTCATCTTTTCAATCCACTGTAGAAGATACTTCCGTGACTGTTACAGGTTTAACTAAATAAACCAGTCTGTCCAAAATGCCTAAAATAAAAATACTTTATGTCAGTATCCGCTGAATTGCTTCTCGTGAACTTTGAATTGCCCAGATTGAACTGTAGACCTGACTCGTAATAATCGATCCCTCAAACAGAACATAAATTGTGTCAGCTAACGAAGCTACTTCAACCTTCTGAGGTGAGGCAGTTTTATCTACGAAAGATTGCACCAACTCCTTGATATACTCCCGCAACTCAGCTTTATGTACCACAATCATTCGCCGAATAACGCTATCCGGTATTGGAAACTCTGATGTCAAATTTAGAAAAGCGCAGCCTCTAAACTTGCTGGTTATAAGCCATTGCTCCAAAAAGGCAAAAAGACTCAGAATACGCTCTCGTGGTTCTACATGGGAGTCAACCTCTTGCTTCAACCAAGAAAACCAATCCCTGTGTCGTTTTTGCAAAAACGCGATACACAAATCCTTTTTAGAAGGAAAGTGATGATAAAAGCTCGCTTTCGCGACGCCTGCTTCCGCAATAATTTGATTGATGCCAGTAGCATGATAACCCTGTTCATAGAATAAACGATAGGCGGTTTCTAGAATCCTAGTGCGCGAATCGCTAGATGTAACTGTTTTAGTCATATTGTCAAAATAAACTAGACAGACTTGTCTGTCAAGAGAATTGTATTCTGGTACGCGTACCCAAAGCTTCAAATCACTTTTTGTGCCTTATGCTGTAGTAGTGCGAAATAACTCAAGGTGTAGCCTTCGCAGATGCTTCTTTCAATTAGAATTGTGTCATTGAGCCATGTGTATACCACCTCATCTTGAATTTGTGGCTTGAAACTCTCAGGAGTTATACTCACAGAATTGGAGAATATGTGGTGGTACTTCTTGACTTTTTCTTGCTATCAATGTTTTCCTAAACCCTTACTTATTGAACAACTAATATTTATATTAAAAATTTAAAAAATCTTGTCTACTGAAGATAAGGAAGTTAAGGACAACCAATTTAGTCGATGTCAAGTTAATGCTTTTAAAGCATGCTTTTATTGATAGCCAATAATTGGGAAAACTATTCCTGCTTAAAGAATTCAACAATTCTTCCTGAACTGGATAGCAACGTTTTTTTCTAGCTTAACAAATTTAAGAACAGAAAAAACTTAAGTTCATTATTAACTGCCCAATCTTCGCTACCCAACGTCTGTCGTTTTTGAAAAACTGTAATTCAGTAGATGGAAACGTAACTTTGATAGAAACAGGAGGAATTAATGATCAAACTCTTCAATCATGAGTTATCAGGGAATAGCTATAAGGTACGACTGATGCTGTCGCTGCTTGGGCTGGAATACGAGGTTGTAGATATCGATCTTAAAGCTGGTGAAGCAAAATCTCCATGGCTTCTGAAAATGAACCCACTTGGTCAAATACCGATTCTCATGGACGGCGATTTAGTCATTTCTGATTCCCATGCAATTTTGGTATATCTTGCGCGTCGCTACGGAAATGAAGATTGGCTGCCAGTAGAAGCCGTGTCAATGAGTAAAGTAATTGAGTGGTTATCTATTTCTGCTAACGAGATTCAAAATGGTCCTTGTACTGCCAGACTGTACTTTGTTTTCAACGCAAAAATAGATCTGGATTTAGCGCAACAGAGAGCACATGCAGTCCTCAAAGTTATAGACAAACACTTGCAACAGCAGGACTGGCTTGTACTTAATCGTCCGACCATAGCAGATATTGCTTGTTACCCGTACATTGGGTTAGCACCAGAGGGAGGTATTTCTTTAGAAGCCTACCCAAATGTAGTTGCATGGATTAACAGAATTAAAGGACTTACAGGTTACATTGGTATGCCAGGCTTATAAGTTTTCTCATCCATCCACGACCTTGCCAAGAAGTGTTCAAATTTTTAGGAAGATTTTACAAAAATCATGCATTCACTACCTCTTACCTCTTAAGTCTTGTCATTGCCTACATCTTTTGAAATTTTTATCTACCAATTGTTTGAAGTGATAATTTATTTGTCACTGATCAAACTTGGTCGATATTGCGTAACAAAAGATATGAAGGTTTCAGAACCTCTGCTTGTGTCAAACAATCAGCTCTTTTAGGACGCAATGATAAGCAGAGAAGAGCTTCTCTAGACCACACAAGACAATCAAAATAAAGGTACGTTACATGATTGAAGTAAATGAAATAAACCAGCGCGTACACGATGTTTGGAATGCAAATGCAGCTTGGTGGGACGCTGAAGTGGGAGAAACAGACTTCTCCCATGAGTACGTTATTAACCCTGCAATGGAGACACTCCTTGCTATTAAACCTGGTGAACGAGTGCTTGACGTTGCATGTGGCAACGGTACCTTCGCACGCCGTCTTGCTCGGTTAGGAGGATCGGTTCTAGCCTTCGATTTTTCAGAAGAACTCTTGAAGTGTGCCAAAGCTCGAACTATCAGCTCACCGGGAAGTATTGAGTACAAACTTATCGATGCGACTGATGCAGCTCAACTTGCTTCTTTGGGAGAGCGCTGCTTTGATGCTGCAGTGGTGTCAATGGCACTCATGGATATGGCGAACATCGAGCCTTTAATGCATGCTCTTAGTCGGTTGCTTGTTTCTAAGGGACGGTTAGTATTCTCAATTACTCATCCTTGCTTTAACTCGTTAGGAGGAACTCACACCCAATGGCTTGGTACAGAAGGCGTTTTGGTGAAGGATTATATACAGCCAGCGACAGGCAATGAAATAGCAAAGCCAGGTCAACCCATACGTCATCCTTTTTTTCACCGACCGTTGTGGCATCTGTTTGGGATCTGCTTTCAGGTAGGTTTTGTTCTTGATGGTCTTCTTGAGCCAGTTCCTCCAGAGTGGCTACAAACTGCTCAACCAGAAAAATGGAAGCGCTATGCTCGAATTCCGCATATTATGGTGACGCGCTGGCGTCTGTTGGGGCAATTTTCAGGATGAACGTAGTTTCCTAAGAGCACCTCACGCAGCGATCGCACATCCATTATGGATGAAAGAAACACTACTCACTTTACACCCATGACACAAAAATCATCATGGAAAAAAGAGCGTTCTTGAGACAGCAGTAAATTTTTGTACTTCTTTTGATGAAGAGATAGTTTCTAAAAAACAACAGAGGAAATAAAAATGACAAATGTTACATCTACAACTGCCAGCGTTTACGAAGCTTTGGATGTGAATGAACTGGAAAGAATATGCGTTAAGCATGCATGGGTCGTTGAGCCTATTTTCAATGCTAGCAAGGCTGTACAGGAAATGCCATTTTTTGAGTGGGTAAGTGAGATAAAATCACCACTGCAATTTAAACCTGCTGCAGTACAACTATTTTACCATTCTGCAACCTTTCCCAAGGTAATGGGTTTAATGCTTGGCACAACCCCAATGTCTGAAAATCATATGATGCCGTTCTATGCAAAGCATGCCTATGGGGAGGCCGATCATCATGAGCTGTTAATGCACTGGATGCTCAGGCATAAGCTGTTGAATAATCGCAAAGAAATTGAAAATGTTGTTCCCACACCAGAGACAAATGCTTGTGTGAATCTAGCGTATCAGCTTGCAATAGAACAGGATCGTGCTAAGTGGGTGGTTACTATCAATAGTGGGATTGAACGATGTTCCAATGAATTCTTTAAGGTAGTAGCACCTAAGATGCACGAACTTGGTGCAGGCGATACTTACTTTGATATCCATGTGGAAGCTGATGAACACCATAGCATCATGGGCATGGATTACATTGAGCCAGAAGATCCTGAATCGCCAAGAGGGCGACAATTAATTGCAAAAGCTTTGGAGGGAATTACTCTCTGGGCAGCAATGCTGCATTCTTGGATTGACGTAGAATTATTTCCAACATTTAACTTGGATGGTACGCTGAAAAAACGTGGACGGAATGAGGATAATATTCAGAATATGTACATTATTCGCTGAAAAATTGAGGAGTTCCACCAGTAATTAAAGCGACGAACTGGGGTTGAACATCAATGACCCTAATATCCAAACCGCCAAATTCTCAGGCATTGCACAAAATAGAAATGACTCTTTTAGGGTAGGCATCTTGCCTACTCTGAAAACATAACGGATTATATTTATCGTCTCGCAGTTCCTGAAAGTTTGTTAAGCAATATGGAATGATTTGAACCTATCGGTCGTTTTATGAGGCGATGGTCTTACTCGCAATATTGTTGAGGTGCTTGTTCTGTTGGAGTTCAGATTAGAAAATGGCGGCAGAGGGCGTGCTGTCGATACTTACTGAATGCAATAGTTGCTCTTAAGAGAAGTTTACACCAAATTTTATAACAGAGATTAAAGCTATTGCTATCTTGAAAAAGCTAGCTCTCAAAATAAATCGAGTGTTTAAAATCTAGCAAGAATTTTTGTCTTGCTGTTTAAGGTACTTAAGGTACTTATAGGTATGAGAAGAGATACAAATCAACTTATATGTAAAAAAATATGTTGTTATTGAAAGGTTTTGAAGTTGAGATTTACACGGGTACAACTCAAGGTGATATTGTAGGAGTTTCTGATAAGATTGTGGCTGCCTTGTACGGATTTACGCAGGAGCCAGACAGCCGCAATGTAGAATATATAACCGCACCCTTGTACAAATATAAGCAATTGTTGTTTGAGTTGGTACGTCCTAGATTGGAGCTGCGAAAGTATTTAAAGCGTATAGGTAATTACACGCTAGTTCCTGGAAGTACTTTATCTTTAGGCAATAGCGAATCCTTCTACCGCTCTGATCCCAGCAACTCTTACCATACCTATATTGAGCAGACCTACGGTACTAACATTGTCACCACTAGCATTCATATTAACATTGGTATCAGTGACCCAGAATTGTTGATGCGTGCCTATCGCCTGATCCGTGTAGAAGCACCATTGTACTTGGCCTTAAGTGCTTCTTCTCCGTTTCTGGATGGCTGCGTTACGGGGTATCATTCCACTCGCTGGAAAATTTTCCCAAAAACTCCAAATCATGTTCCTCTTTTTGAAAGCCATGCTCATTATATAAAGTGGACAGAAGCCCAGCTAGCAGATGGGACGATGCAAAATGTACGCCACCTCTGGATATCAGTTCGACCAAATGGTAATTGCCGTCCCTACAATCTTAACCGACTAGAACTAAGAATCTGCGATCTGATTGTAGATCCTATTGCCTTGCTCGCTGTCACTGCTTTGCTAGAAGCCCGGCTCTGGCAGTTAATAGATGACCCGAGCTTAGACCCACTAGAAAGGAGCATATTTTCAACAGCGACACGATCAGAAGATTTGCTTGCCATAACTAGTGCGAATGAAGCAACCGTTTCTTGCCAGAGCCTGGACGCAGAATTGAGACATTGGCAAGATGGTAGAAAAATTTTCGCTCGGAATTGGATTGAGGAAATTTACCAAGAAGTTTGGCTGATTGCTAAAAAAAAGGGCTTCAGCTTCTTCCTCTCACCCATTCAAAAAATTCTCAGGGAAGGAAACGAAGCGCAGCGGTGGTTAAAAATGCATAAGCAGGGTCTTGACAGCCGGAGTATAGTTATTCAAGCAATCCAAAATATGGTTCAGCAAGAAATAGAGCTAGAGGAGAGGTATTGTCAACTTAAACCTGCTTTGACAAGGTGAAGCGCTCTATTTCTCCATATCAAAGATAACAACTCCGTTGATGCAGCTATCTTAATACCAGCTAATCTTTCTTTTGTCACTCTAGGCAGAGGAAAAGTAGAAATAGTCCTCCCAAACGGGCTAAGATAGATGATTGCAGAAGGTATTCATAATGCCAATCAAACTGGGAAACCCAAGAGAAAGTTGCGGAAGTGGAAATACTTCAACCAAGGTTTAATTTAATTGAAAAGAACACATATGTTGAACGTTAAGATGCAAATAGTTTAGGAGATTTTTCCAACCATGATTTTGATCCCACCAAGGATGTTTGGAAAATCTTTCTGAAACATTTTTCTAATTTGTTCAATGTATTTGAATGGAATCTTAACATTAGATACTGTCCTCAAATTACTAACTGAATTATCTAATGAGGATCTTGAATTTGTTAAGGGATAAATCCCTAAATCCCTAAAGCTTCAGTTCAAATTGCTCTGCACTAAAAACAAATCAAAATGCATTATGTTCTGCATAACCTCTATTAAGGAGTGGGTGCAGGCAGATACTTCTAGGATACGGTGTTAACTGTTCCTAGCTTTAAATTTTTTCATTACCTATATTATTGCAGCAGTTGCTGTACTCTTAAATCGTCTAAAAATTACTAACCAAAAACTGTTGACGTACTTAGAACTATAGGATGTAGAAGTAGAATTATGGAGCGTCAGGAATTGATCGAACTGTACAAGAAGGGGCAAAGATATTTTGGTAGGTTTGATTTGAGAAGCATGGACTTGAGTAATGTTGATTTGAGTGGTGCTGACTTCACCAATGCCCTAATGAACTCCTGTCTTATCGGAGCTAATCTGGCTGGAGCTGATTTGACTGGGGTATCCTTTGCTAAAGCCAGTCTTGTTTATGCTAATCTGACTAAAGCTATTCTTAGAAAAGCTAACTTATATTTTGCCAGTTTTAGGTGTGCCGATTTAACTGGAGCTGATTTAAGAGGGGCTAATTTGGAAAATACCGAACTCTTACAAGCCAATCTGTCTGGTTCTGATCTGCGAGGTGCTAATTTGGTAGGTACTAAACTTATCGGCAGCAATCTTACTGGATCTGACTTGAGAGAGACTAATTTGAGAGGTGTCAACTTGTGTGACGCAAATTTAAGTCAGGCGAACTTGGAAGGAGTTAGTCTGAGAGGTATGTATTTCTGCAACACTATCATGCCAGATGGAAGTATTCGGAATGATAACTGTTGAACTCAAGGCGGTTGATAAGTTTGTGTTACAGAAATTCCCAGAACCACCATTTATGGTTGCAAATACCGAAGACTAAAAGATCAGCAGTATAAAGCAGTTGACTAACTCAGCTTGCAGGTTTTTAGAAAAGTGTGCTCAGTAACCATACCAGTTTAATACGAGAGTAAAACGAAAGCGCTCCAGTTCTTAATATCCATAGGATGCCATTCACAACCGTGCGGTGGTCATTATTTGGCTTGCCTGTTCGCGGTTTTTATGGTAGTGGTAACGGTTTTAAGCGTTTCCACTGTTCGTTACTTAAGTCTCCTCGATTCACCATTGCAACAAAGCGATCGCATCCTTTTTCAGGATATAACGAGTTTGAAAATACGCCCTAGTGCTAATGTTGCAGGTACTCATGATACCTAGCACAAGGAATCCATTTGTTAGATGTTGTTATTACAGTAAAGTTTGCATTTGCTACAAACAAAGTATCTATCTCCCACTGCTGCCTAAACTTTTTGAGAAGCAGAGCAAACGCTGCTTAGTCGGCTTCATTCCCATCTGCCACTTTTAGACATAAGGGAATGTCTCTATCTCCACTGCACATCAAGTCCACTTGGAATTTGTTTGAGATCTGGTTGATGATCTTGTGAGTAACCATAGGTAATTTCAATTGCCCCTGCCTGTTCTGTCTCTTCATTCTTTGTGCTGGCGTACTCTCCATGGATGTGAAATCAACTGGAGTCCAGATACAAGCTATCCTTTTTTACGCCAAACTTTTTGGCTGCATCCGTCGCTAGCGTGACGAATAGTTGTGTTAGTCCCGCCTCATATAGTTGTCCAACACTCTGCCCAAACGGTTCATTTAGAGATTCTGGACTTATCCCCTCACCCAATAGATGCTCTGTTGCTTGGCCCACAAAAAACTTTTCACGCCGGGTACAATGGCGCACTGACTAAACCCAAGCCATTCAGAATCATTGCTTTTACCGCTTGACCTAGAGTGACTATTTTTTGGTGATAAGTACCTGGTATTTGGTTGATTTGCTGTACCAGACACATTTAGTCAATAATGCCTGCCATTATGCCGTAGTGGTCAATATCTTGTACTCTGATTTCTGAGACTGATGATCTCATGAATAAAAAATACCATTAATCTCCTCGCTTACCTGCGGAATTTAAGTTATGAAGTAGAAAAGCTTAAGTTCAGCCTTAACATCCTAATTATCGCTGGTAAAGACGATTCTAAATTGGCAATCTAAATGAAGAACATTCAAGTTGTTATTGAGGAAGTCTTTGTTAAGCAGGTTAACAGCACACGCAGTAGATCTACTGTCTAGGCATTACTATTGTGCCCACAGCACACACATATTTTTAAGGGACTGATAGTAATATCACTACCAAAGTAGATCAACCTCAAACGCAACAAGCTTCTTAGTAAGTACTTTGTTTCAAAGGGGCCAGCAAATGAAAAATATCCTTCTAGTGATATCTTCAAGGAAGAGCTATTCTGGTAAAAAATCCTTGATTACAGCCAATTTCACCTAAAAATTTTCCAGTGATTAACGCTCTTCTTAATAAATGCGATGCGAGCAAAGAATAATAGGCTAAAAGTCTCAGAACCATGAATCAGTTTACTCTCTATCTGCTTAAAAATTGCCGATTGTAATCTCTAGTGAGACTGATATGTTATCATTAATAATGGTTATGAAAGCTGCCTTTGCGGGAAAGACCAAAAATTTGGGTTAACAATGGACTCAGTTAGTGTCGGGAGTGGAAGCAAAGAAAGTTACAGCAACGATAGAAATGGTTAATGTGCGTCTTTTCCATAGATTCTTACAGTTTAAGCTATTCTTTAAGCAAGGTGTGGAACCTGTACTGTAAGCGATAGACCTCAAACTTGCTGCCTTTCCTCAGCAATAATTAGGTTATCGGCATCATGAATTAACGCACAATTACCCAAGTGCTTCATCTGGAGGCTTTTCTATCTTTTATGGTAAAGGTTACCTGCTTGTTCCATATATCAGTTTATAGTTGAACAAGCGACTCTCAGTCACTTCCACTTTTTTTAGGAGTGTATCACTCCGGGCAATTATCAGCCTCCTATGTGGAACTAGAATGATGAGCCTGGTTGCTTCAAAAACTCTGCTTCCTCTGGTGTTGTAGTTCGACATAGAATGTTGTTGCGATGAGGAAAACGTCCGAAGCGCTCGATGATCTCTAGGTGTCGGACAGCAGATGAGGTAATGTACAAGCTATCTGGATCATTGCCGAGTTTGGAAAACAGCTCAACCGACCGTCGCTGATCATTGAGGTTCTCGCTGTGTTCAAAGGGTAAGTAGATAAACCAACGATGTATCGACGGTAGCTTCTGATCAAAGCCTGTAGCGACAGCATAGTGAGCTAAAGAGAGAGCTTGTGGATCAGTTGCATAGGTTTGGGGATGACCACGAAACATATTTCGTGGAAACTGATCTAGTAGGATGATTAATGCCAAGCAACTCTCGGGTGTTTCCTTCCAGTGATCAAGCTTGCCCATTGCAGCTTTCCAATAGTCTTTCTGAAAGCGGATTTGAATCTCCCGATCAAATTTTGGATCTTTAGCAAACCAAATTGTGCGATTTTTTCCGTAATCTATTTCTTCTTTTCTTCCAAACCAAAAATCTAAAATTTCATCAACTTGTAACATTTCATCAACTTGTAACATTTCATCAACTTGTAACATAAGTACCTCCAAAGTAGTACGTAGTTCATCAAGATTAGGTATAAATGAGGCATTGTCAAGTTAATCGAGCAGTTATCCAAAAAGACACTATTCTCCTTGGAGACAAGCAATAGATTAGGATTAGGCAGCAACTTGAGTACCAGGCAACTTTTGCCAATAACTATATTTACGATCAGGAAGTAGGTGTTGTTTGGGGTGAAAGTGTTGTCGAATCAATGGAACTCCAGGGCAAACTGCTGTCCAAACTTCTGACACCACGCTCAATATTGCCTCATGGCTCATATCCATCCCCCGGTACAGCAGCAGTTTTTGCACGTCCCCATAACTCAACGGGAAGGCACAATACAACCAAACTGCATAGCTGATGATTTCTGTGGGAAAGTTTAGATTTCTGACTTACGCTCAGCAACCACCTTATACCGTTTCACTTTAAAGTTGATACATTTGGACAAGCTGGGGAAGTGAATTGTATCAAGATTTTCGTGAAATGGTATTAACTGCATTCTCGGTAACTGAGATATCTACATCTACATCTTTAGCATCAACACTAGGGAGTTCCAGTTTCAAATGTACGGTATTTTCGGTTTCGTGCAGTTGGCTACTGGAGCTTTGTTAAAGGTTGGTGCTTGAAAATCTTCAAGAGCTCCGTCGATTTGACGTTGCAGTGTGTTCAATTCTTGCCAAGGGTTGTAACGTACTAATACCATAACTCGCTCTTATGATTCCTAATTAATTATTTATTGACTTCAGGATTTCATTGCTTTGATTTTTATATTATTGATGATTTAAATGATTGAAAATACGGTTAATAGCACCTAATAAATTGATGATTACCGTCCGAGATTTTCCGCATAATCAAAAGTGGTAAAATCATGTATTTATTAGTACGGTAAACCCAACAATTAGGGAATATAAGCTAATAGAGAAATGTCTTAATCAGGCTTTCAAATAAAGCTGATCAAGAAGGTAGTCAAGTCCAAAAATAATGCAAATATAAAATCAATTGCCGTCAACCGATAACCCCACCTTCCGCAGGTTCCTTAGGTCAAGAGATAACATTTTCGGCAAGGACACTCCTGAACTGGAAAATCCAAAGTTGTTCATCGGTAAGATTGGCAATCTAGGGAAGAGCTGGCGAAGATACCGTAGCCAATTGTCAAGTGCATTGCTGTTTCAACGCGTAGTTTTAGTCAAACGGCTGCCTCTTTTTAACAACAGTTCAAGCAATGTGCAACAGTTTTCGTGCAGCAGCACAATGTGCCACTTTCATGGGCTTGCCCGAAGCCCTCAATCGGTTGTAGAAGATTTTAATGATTGGATTACTCTGACCTGTGTAGTGATCGCTCAGTTGTCCCTCCCGCAAGATAGTTAACAAACTAGATCACCAGTTTAACAATAGACTGGGAAAATTTTTTGAGGAAACATTAATGGCAAAGTTAAACTCTACTATAAAGTGAAACTTCTACTCAGGAACCACCTATGGTTTTAAATACTGAAGATGCCGCAACAGTCCAAGATTTGCCTAAACCACTAGAGAATGCCCAAGATATTGATCAAATACTGAACTCACTTAAAACTTTACTCAATAGCGTAGAAAAAGTCTAAAAAGCTCGCGCTTGTTGTCGGCGATCTTAAACCTTTAGTCGAACGAATGCTTGATGCAGAATTAGTTACAAATCAAGAACTCGAGCAACTCAAGATCGGCATGAGCGGTCTAGTACGTCTGGTTAGTGCTTACAGTGATCATCAAGCAGCACTGGCTAAAGCACAACCTGCAACAAACCTGCTAGACAAAATACTTAAATAGCATCAAGATGAGTAGCAAATCTCGAAAAGCATTGATTGGCATTACAACTTACGGTCGGCAAGCAGCATTACCATTTTCTCTGCCAAGCGAATATATAGATGCAGTTCGTGCCGCAGGCGGTATTCCTATATTATTACCGCCAGGAGAAATTGAGCCTGCCATACTTCTAGATCCTTTGGATGGTTTAATCATCTCCGGAGGTGGAGATATTGACCCTGTTTGCTACAACGGTTTTGCTCATCCTACGATTTATTCTGTCGATGCTGAACGTGATGCTTTTGAATTGCAACTTGCCAAGTTTGCTCTTGAACGTCATCTGCCGATATTGGGTATTTGCCGGGGTTTACAAATTCTCATCGTCGCCTGTGGGGGTACTCTGATTCCTCACATTGGTGATGTCTACGGTACATCTGCATTACATCGTCTAGAGCCTGAACCTGGACGATGTTTACCGACAGAACATCTCGTCAGAATAGATGTAAAAAGCCGTTTAGCTAACTGTGTACAGAATTCTCACATATCTGTAGTTTCTTTGCATCATCAAGCAGTAGATAAAGTCCCATCTGGTTGGCAGGTTGTTGCTCATGCCCCAGATGATGGAGTCATTGAAGCTGTCGAGCATGAACATCATCCTTGGGCAATTGGGGTGCAATGGCATCCTGAGCTTTCAACTCTTAATCCTAGTCATCAAAGAATTTTTCAAGCTCTCGTTCAGGCTGCACATACCCAATAAAGCTAACTGAGAAATTAAAGTATTCTTAAATGTTTTAGTCAGCAATTAAAACTTGTGACGACTACTAAAGTGTCACTTAATTAACACCTGATTGTGGCAGTGAAATTTTATATTTTACATCTATAGCATATACCTAACTAATAGCCACCGACAGTTGATAAAGCTTAAATATAGCAAAGTTTTTGTATGTTTAAATCTAGCTCAAATCAAAAAGCGATACTAGCTTTGTTGTTGTTTGTACAAGTTCCGAGCTTTGGTGTTGCCACTCAATTATATTTTCTTCCTAGAGTGTTAGCGGGACTTAAACAAAAATCAAGCCCAAATATAGCCTAGTTCCCGGTGCAAAACTAGCGAGACAATAAAGAAAAAGTATTATTAAACCTCAAAAATAAAAGATAAAATTGAGAGCAATAGTGGCAAAAAAATTATATGAGAATTCAAATATTTGGGAAATAAAGTAATGTTGATAAAGTGATTTATCACTGGTTAGAAAATATTAATTTAGTTAACATACCTGGTTTGGAAAACTAAACATCGACTGATAATGGTCAAATTATGAGCGATAATTCCCTAGTCCACCCAACGTTTAAATCCCATATCTCCTCTATACAAACAACGTTGGAAACCAAAGCATCGTTTCAAAAAACTAATACATCCTTCTACGCCGTTATGCCAATGGCGGCCTTTTCTAAAATTTCTCTTCCTTTCATGTTGAATTCGTTGCTTACTTCTATAACCTCCTTTAGGCAATATGACTTGTTTTATTCCTAATGATCGGGCATAGTTTTCATTAGTTTGATAGTAAACACCTCTATCACTATAGCAATGCTAAGTGATTTATGAGAAAACACTATAGCCATAAAGTTTTGGAAAGTCAAAAATTTGACTATGTACTGCCAGATTAAATAACTCTTTGACTACAGTAAACGAATGACAGAAAAAATAAAATTCTCTGATGAATCTTTTGGCAAACAGCCAAATATCCTCTACAGGATTTTGTTGTGGTGGATTGGGTGCAAATCTCAAGCAAGTAATCCACCATAGTTCTTTTGATAATTCAGAATTTAAGGAATCTAGGTAATCTTGAATTTCTTGTGAACGATGATAACTGGCACTATCCCAAATGATTAATAGTTTTGCTCCAGGACGCAGAGAGCGCAGATATCCTAAAAAATTAATGGTGTTTTTCGAGTCACCTTTTTCGGCTGCATAAGTGATAAATTCTTTCTTTTGATAATCTAATGCACCAAAATATGTTTGTTTTTCACGTTCATTTACTACTGGTATTGAGATTCGTTCACTCTTTTTACCCCAGACATATCCAATGATGTCTCCCCAAAGTAAATGACATTCGTCAATCATGAATACAACTAACTCTCCTGATTTGATTTCGGCTTTTTTCGTCTCCAACAACTCACAAATCTCTTTTTTTGAATCTACTAATTCCTGATCATATTTGGGATTATTAGCTTGAGTTTTCTTCCAACTAATACACATCCGTATTCAGGATTCCACAAAGATAGGAACTCCAGCTATAAGGATGCGAGATATTGGTGAATGAATTGAACAGCGATCGCTCCCTCACCCACCGCTGAGGCAACTCGTTTCACAGACTTATGGCGCACGTCACCTACCGCGAAAATACCCGGCACACTAGTTTCGAGAAGAAACGGATTGCGCTCTAGTGTCCATCCTTTTGGAAGTGTCCCATTCTGCATAGTGTCAGGCCCAGTCAGGATGAATCCATATTTATCGCGCTCTACAACATCTTGTAACCAATGAGTACGTGGCATCGCACCAATAAAGGTAAAAAGGGCGTTGGTAGGGACAGTTTCAACCTCACTAGTTTCTATGTTTGCAAGAGTTATCGCCTCAAGCTTGTCTTTGCCAAATACTTCAGCAACCTGAGTCAACAATTTTACTGTTATATTGTCAGTTAATTCGATCTGATCGATCAGATACTTAGACATACTTTTCGTTAGTGAGTCACCTCGTACGAGCAGAGTCACACGCCGGGCGTATTTAGAGAGGTACATCGCAGCCTGTCCAGCTGAATTACCCGCCCCGACAATAAAAACGTCTTCGTCTTGGTAGGAAAGTGCTTCGGTGATTGCAGCTCCATAGTACACACCCGCCCCTGTCAACCTGTCAATACCAGGCACATCGAGTTTGCGATACGATACGCCTGTTGCAATCATCAGCGTATGACTGCTCAGTTCCGATCTATCTGCTAGAGTTACAATTCGATACTGACCCTCTGTACGAACGCTAGTTACTTCTTGCGGCGTAAGAATCTCTGCTCCGAACTTGCGAGCTTGTGCAACAGCACGTCTGGCTAAATCTCCCCCAGTTAGTCCAACCGGAAAACCGAGATAATTCTCAATCCGGGAACTTGTCCCCGCTTGCCCTCCTGGGGCCTCTCTTTCAATTATTACAGTATCCAGCCCCTCGGATGCCCCATAAACAGCTGCCGCTAGGCCGCCCGGGCCAGCACCCACGATAATCAAGTCGTAAAACGGCATTGTCGGGCGCATTTTCAGCCCTATTTTCTCGGCAATTTCAATATTTGTCGGAGCTATCAGATTTGAGCCATTGGGGAAGAGCAGTAGTGGTAGTTGTGGGACATCAGAACTGGTGGCGTAGGTAACCAGACGGTTCGCCTCATCTGATTCAACGTCCAGCCACTGGTAAGGAATATGATTACGTGCTAAAAAATCTTTGACTTGATGGGATTTGGGCGACCAGCGATCGCCAATCACGCGAACGCCTTCAAAATATGGGAGAAACGATGTCTGCCAAACCTCTAGCAAATCGTTAAGCACGGGGTACAAACGCTCTTCTGGAGGGCTCCACGGCTTCAGGAGATAGTAATCAATCTTGGCCTTATTGATGGCACGAATAGCATCATCGGTATCTGCATACGCCGTAAGCAAGGCGCGTTTGGCCTGTGGAAAGATTTCCATTGCCTTTTCAAGAAACTCCACACCAGTCATCTGTGGCATCCGCTGGTCTGCCAACAATAGTGCCACTGGCTCATTGCGCAGTTTCAACTGTTTGAGTGCCTCCAAAGCCGTCGCACCAGAATCTGCTCGCAATATCCGGAAGTCGCTACCGTATTTATGCCGTAAATCGCGTTCGATAGCCCATAGGACTTGGGGGTCGTCGTCTATTGTAATTAATACAGGTTTAGCCATAAGTTCCTCATTAATTCACAAGCTACAACATTGAAAAAACAAGGCGCTGGCTCGTTTTAGCAGTTCGTTATTTAGCCCCTTAAAGTTGCTTTGGCTGACTACTAGTTGGGTTTAAAACCTCTACTTCTAACTTGAATCTTTAATAAGTATTTGAATCCCCTACTTATTGGCCTTCTTAAGTTTATTAAGGTACAGGTACAAGTAAAGCTCAGTTGCAAAGAGGCTGTTAACTATCACCTAACACTAGCCATCTTGACAGTTTCATACCTATCCAACACAGTCACACCCTCACAAAATGAACTCATCTGAAGGTAATTCTTCACATGCTCAGCCGCACCAACTATATAGAATTCAACATCAGCACCCAACTTTTGCTTGTTGAAAATAAGCGATCGCAGGCCAGCGCTAGATATGCATTTCAGATTTTCTAGCATCAAAACAATGCGTTTGACTGACTGGCTGGTTGCTTTCTTTAATTCATCCTCGAAAAGTGGTACAGCAGCTGCATCCATTAACCCACTTAAGGAAATCTTGGCGGTACTTTCAGTTACATCTAATAGAGTTGCGTTGAAAAATACCTCAGTGGGAAGAATTCTGACTCGAACTTTTAGTTCATCGGCAGAGGATGGCAGTTTGATTGTGAGGTTGTTGGCATCAAAATTGAAATACGATTGCCCATTGATCCATACATCGGCAATATGCACGCTGCCAGGTGGTAGAATATCTGGCTGAACTCGCAGAATATTATCTTTAAAGGCACCAGGCTTTGGCTTGAAGTACAAATCCATCGGCTGTTTAGTAATCAGCAGGTTTATATAGACACAAGCCAAGTAAGCCAGCTCAAAGGAGTGATAACCACTCATTGAGTGGCTGCCCTTGCCTCGCTCAGTTCCCAGCAGATAGGGAAGTCCATTTGCCAAAACATTGAAGTAGACACCGCCAGCTTCGTAGTCGAGGAACCAAGCGTTATAGAAAGCTGCTGATTCACGTGCCAACCGTTGATACTCAGGTTTACCAAGTGAACCAGTAAGAATTAGATAGGCTAAAATGGCTTGTTCCTGCTGCCACCAAGCTTTTCGGTCATGCCATACAAAGCGGTATATCCCTTCCCCTGGTTTTAGGGCACGCTCTACGACGTCATACCACCCTCCACGCTGGCGATCGCTGCCAACTGCTGGCATGATTTCTGCAATCTTTTCAGCCAGGGCTACATATTTTTCTTTTGGTTTCAGGTGGTTCATCCGCATCAGGTTCCAAGCTATTTTGAGGTTGTGTCCGACAACGGCTCGATTCTGCTGCCACCCCCAAGTCGTGTCGTGGCTCCAATCCTCATAAAAACGTTCTTGAACGAACGGACTATGCTCATAATCCGGAAAACGCTTTTCAATTGTGTCAAAGGTGTACTCAAGGAAATCAGCGTATTTGTCCTCGCCGGTCGCCAGCCATAAATTAATCAAGTAAGCTGGGGCATGATCGCCTACTGAGTTCCAGTTCTTTTTAGCGCGGTTATGACCCAAAGTCTCTGAGTAAGGGCTGAGACTAATCGGATCGATGTGTGAAAATAATCCTCCTCTTTCCGATTTGTCCAGGAAATAGTACTCAAACAGATTGACGGTCAACTCTATGTCCTTCAAAATGTGTGGATCGCCTGTAACCCGGTAAGTTTGGGTAGGACCAACCAACGCATATATCTGCTCATAAGCTGGAATAGCGTCATAATCATCCCCAAATTCTGAGGAAAATATTTTTTGCTCACTTCCATCTGGCTTCACGTCAACTGCATGATACCAATAGCAAATACCTTCACCCTCGTCGAGAAAACGCATATGTCGGCGTAGGTATTCGGTTCCTTTTTCGGCAGCCTCTAGGTAATGGTCTTCCCCAGTCATCATATAGGCTGTGGCAAAACCGTAAACCAGGCGCGAAATAGTGTCAGTTTCCTGACGATTGCTCTTTTCCTTTGAACCAACCAAGCCTATACCAGTGCGATATTTTCGATAATCAATTTCACCATCCTCAAACTGTGCTTTCAGGTAAAAATTGGCAAGATTTTGTATTTGCTTGACCCACCAGTCTTGCTTTTCAAAAAGATACTCGCGTTCTGTCCGACCCAGAAAGACTATACGCTTGGCTTCAAACTTATACTGATCTCCCTCAAGATAGAAAATGCCATATACGAAAATATACTGATTTGGAGCAATTCTTGACCATATCTGACCAGTGCAATCGTAGTAAGGCTCTCCCAAATTGCGCACCAACTCAGCATAGGTGTTTGAGGTCAATGCTACTTCAAAGTTCCTTCCGTCTGAGGTCTTGAGGGTGAAAGTACCATGCTCTCCCTTACTCGTGTCAAAATCAGTAACATACCCAGCGATCAGGTCTGAAAACGTAAAATCTATGTTATTCATTGAATTTTCTCCAAAAGTGAAAATTGATGACCTGGAAATTATTTGGAAATTAAAATGACAACGCTACGACCCTGAACAGTACAGACATTGCCTGAAACTATAGTCTCTTTCCCCTGTTCCATAATATCCATAGGGGAAGGTTCAGCAGTGTCTACAATTTTGTACCATTCCCTCCTACCTGCAATCGAGGGAATTTCAAAGTCGAGAGCTTCCCAATACATATTGAGCATGACGTGAATATCTGCTTCCCCTTCAAAGCCGCCCATAGTATATGCGAGAACTCTGGCATCAGGGTCGTACCAACCTGGACTGAACAACTTGCAACCATGCCAAGAAATGTCCGCCAAACCACGCTCGTTAACTTCGCCACTGAAGAAACGGCTGCGGCGTAAGGCACTATGACAATAGCACTTGCGGAAATCTATCATCAGCTTGAAGAACCTGAATATATCCGAGTTCTTCTCCACAAGATTCCAGTCAAACCAACTAATTTCGTTATCCTGGCAATAGGCGTTGTTGTTGCCCTTTTGGGTGCGTCTGACTTCATCACCAGCTACAAACATCGGTACGCCTTGGGAAAGGAAGAGAATGGCTACGAAATTCTTAATTTGTCGCCGACGCAAAGCATCAATTCCTGGATCGTCAGTCTCTCCTTCAACTCCACAATTCCAGCTCAAATTATCATTAATGCCATCCTGATTATTTTCACCATTGGCTTCATTATGTTTGTAGTTGTATGAAACCAGATCGTTGAGGGTGAACCCATCATGGCAAGTAATGAAATTAATGCTGTTAATTGGTAGGTGACCAGTTGCTTGATAGAGATCGGCACTTCCGGCTATGCGTGAAGCAACTGCCCCCACTAGCCCTGGATCTCCCTTGACAAAGCGCCGGATATCATCCCGATAGTGTCCGTTCCATTCTGCCCAACGATATCCAGGAAAGTAGCCAATTTGATACAATCCGGCAGCATCCCAAGCCTCAGCAATAATTTTGGTTTCAGCTAGGGTATCAGATATTTCAATGTGCCACACTACTGGCGGATGAGCCATAGGTACTCCGTCCTGACCGCGGGCGAGAATAGACCCTTCATCAAACCGGAAACCATCAACATGCATCTCTTTTACCCAAAATTCCAGAGATTCTACAATCAACTTTTCCACAATTGGGTGATTGCAGTTAAAGGTATGTCCACACCCGGTGTAGTCCATATAATACTGCTTATCCCAGGGCACGAGATGATAGTAAGTGCTATTTTCAAAGCCTTTGAAGTTGATAGTCGGACCCATATGGTTGCCTTCACTAGTATGGTTATAGACCACATCTAGGATGACTTCAATGTCAGCCTTATGTAGAGCCTTAACCATATCCCGAAATTCCCTGATATGGCTTCCTTCATCAGAGGCGGTACAATATGAACCTTCAGGAGCAAAGTAGCTGTGTGGGTTGTATCCCCAGTAGTCTTTCAGTTGGTTGCCGTTAACTTCTCGGACAATTTCCTTTTCATCAAAGTCAAATACTGGCAGGAGTTCAACAGCTGTTATTCCCAATTCTTTCAAGTAAGGAATCCTCTCGATAATTCCAGAGAAGGTTCCGCAATTTTTGCAGCCTGAGGAAGGAGACCTGGTAAACCCGCCAACATGTAACTCATAAATGATCGTGTCACTCATTGGTCGGTTGAGGGGGCGATCGCCTTCCCAGTCATAATCCGAGGTGTCAATCACTACACTACGCATTGAGGTAGCTAGGTTGTCTTTTGTTCCCAAAGCATCTATGCGGTTCCAAAGAGCATTGCAGTTTCCCTTGGAGTAGGGATCGATCAGTACCTTGTTCTTGTTGAAGCGGTATCCTGCGCCGTGTAAATTCTGAGGGCCGTCAACTCGGTATGCATAGTAAGTGCCTGGTGTCAACCCTTTTACAAAGATATGCCAGAAATGAAAGGTTTTATTTATTTTTGGGTTTAATTGGATAATCTGAATCGGTTCCGCGTCATCATGCTTATCGAACAACAACAGTTCCACAGATATGGCATGTTCTGAAAAGATTGAGAAATTTACCCCGTCTTTGTATGGCGTTGCACCTAAAGGATGTTGGCTTCCTCGTTCTACTTGGTACTTAGTCGTTACTGGCTCAATTTGATATTTAGTTGTTGCAATCATTATGCCCTTCCTTTTATTGCACAGATGAGTTGTCTATCCTGATTCAGTAAGTATGTAAGGCTCTGCAAAGGTATTGATAAAGCAGGAGGCAACTCCTCTACTCCTCTAAGCTCTTACTCTCTACAACTGGTGTGTCTCTGCGTCAGGTCAATTCACATTTTCAATCAGCAACAGCGCAAATTGTTATTAGAGGTGATTTATAAAGTAATTGTTAACAAGCAAGTCGATTTAACATCAATTTGACCATTGCAGGATAAACAATTGCCTCACTCACTTCCGGTAACATCTCATAATCCGAACTGCCACGCCGATACCACCCTAACCAATTAAATGTTCTCTCTACGACCCAGCATCTGAGCAACACTTCAAAATCAAAGGAATTACGTTTAACAACCTCAATGAATGGCACCACAAATCGCATCAACCACATGGGTAAACTTCTCACAACTAAAACCTACATCAACCGATATCAACTCTATATTTTCACACTCGCATAAAACTTCTGCGATCGGGCAATCGCACACCTCAATCGGTCTTGGGTATTGGCCGAGGTAACTATCACACCTAAAACAACCCAGACAATCGACGATCAAATGACGTTTAAGTCCTTTGACGGATCTTGCTGTGCCGACATCAAAGCCTTATTTATACACCCTCACACATTGCATTCTAATGCGAGTACGTGCTTCAATCTTGTTGTATTTAGATTTACTTTATAAATCAGTTCTTACGCACTAACTTTCTGCATTTGTTGCTTTTTAATTTCCTCTAAAAAGACACCCATGAATTCGTAGGTTACGTCAGGATGTTTTGCTGCGATCAGATTACCGTCGATGTGTAGTGTCTTGGTTCCATCACCCTCAAATTGGACAATTCCTCCCGCATTTTGAACGTCGTAAATCAGATTATGAGCACAGGTGACCTTGCGACCTCTCAGGAGTTCTGGTGCAGCACAGAACAGCCAAAGGCTGTGACAAATTGTTCCAATTTTTAAGTGATTGGCATCCATAACTCTCACAGCTGCTCGGAGAAACTTGACGGCTGGAGATTGGTTGGGTTGACCTGGCTTTGGATTGGCTTCATAGCGAAGACGATCCATAGCATAGCCACCAATGAGAATAATTCCGTCATAATCGGTAGGCTCAACATCTTCCACTTCTGTGCAGACTGTAACCTCTTCAGTAAAATCATTGCCTTTAAAAGTCAGTTGGTCATAATCCCAAAGGTGAGATATGTACTCTACCTGGTATCCATTTTTAGGAAAGAAGTCGTTGAACCCTCGATACTCAGTTTCGTCAAAGTGAGCTTCAATGAGTACACCTATTTTTTGTTTAGGCTTGGACATTGTAGTTACCATGTTGGACTCCTTTGTAATTTAGGTTAATCACTTTCTTGTGAATGTTTTTGCGCGGCGAATTGCTATGTTCTTGTTAACGCTTGATTAATTGCATCTGTTTGACCATAACGTGGAAATTGACTATGCCCAAATTTCCGTTTGGATTCCCAGTTTCTATGCCATCAACATAGGTTTTGGAATTGCCGTTGTTAGTTGCATATCCAATTACCTTACTAAATAAGTTGTGCTCGTTAGACATCAAATATTATGCAACGCCACGTAGAATACTGCCTTTCCATCTCGATCGCGTTCTGCATAATCTGCGTTGCTCATGCTTTTTCCTCCTTTGAGTACAGCTTTTCATAAATTCGTATGGTTAAGGCTCGTAGGTTGTGTTGTCTTCGTCCTCGACTTATAATCATTATGAATTTGTGCAATTCTGTACTTAGAACCCAACCTCTCGCTTGCTTGAAACAAATGTGACTGCTTTCATCCTTACTGCTTTCACTACAGTTTCATAAATCAAAGGTGGTCTGCTATATGTCTAGCTTTCCAATTCAAAAAGGTTTTAGCCAGCGAAATTTAGGAAGTTAAAAACAAATTTAAGTTTTTTTAGTTTTTTCTTTTTGTGGTTGTTGCATAACAAAGCTATTGCAGACTTTCGCTTTGCTCAAATTTAAAACAAAAGGATGCAGAACAACTAAATTTATCTATGGAAATGCAAAAAAAATCAAATCGAGACGCAAAATCCAATATTTGAGGCGTTCTTATTACAATTACTCTAAATTAAGTATTGATTTACGTTTTTAAATTTTATTTTTAATTTTAGAATTTCAATTTTGAATCTCCCAGGTAGATGGTCTAACATTAATTTAATATAGAGATAGACAAAACTTAACTACTCTTCAACCTACTTCCTGCACATTATACCGTTTCACTTTAAAGTTGATACATTTGGGCAAGCTGGGGGAGATGGGGAGGTTGGGGAAGCTGGGGGAGTGAATTGTATCAAGATTTTCGTGAAATGGTATTAGGAAGAGAGAAGAATGTTTCGTTTTTGACCTGCGGTACATTCTGCCACTAAACGCTTAGGCATTATATTGAGTGCATTCTTGCCGATTATAAGTAAAAGACTTAAGTTCGTCCTTAATTTCCCTATCTTTGGTTGCTAAAATCTTTTAAACATCCTAAATTTAACTGATAATTACCTTTAGCTATTATTTGATTTTTGATTAGTTATGATTATCAAAAAAACGGAGAAATCAGATTTTTAGTACAATATTTACGCTGAATACTCCCAAGATAAGTATTTATCCTAAAACTAATAAATGAGATAAATCAATATAATTAGAAAGAATTAATGGAGTAAATATATGAATATTTTTTATTCACTTGTGTTACAGTTCATGGTAAAGTCAAGGTAATATCAAGAATACCAAGCAGGTATCAACAATGAATGTAAAGGGATTTGCATCTAATAAGTTGAAAATAACTTGAACAAAAACTCTTTTTCATAAGTTATACGCACTAAATGGTTTGAGAGAATGTTTGAAAAACCATTTAGCTAAGTTGAGTAATTTATTCCTTAATGTCATTTAAAAATATTCTCTAATTAAGTAAAAGTTGTAGGTAGATAGATTTCGTAAAATCAGTTTTCTTTAACTAACAATAAGGAGGTAGTTTGTTTGTACAGGGGTCAACAGATTTTGATTTATGTAAATAAAGAGTTAAATGCCACGTCTAAGCGTGGTGAGCTTCTCGATAAACCAAAACCACCCATATATTGCAAGAATGGGTAAATCTAGTTAGCTATTCCAGCGCCTGGGACTTACAGTCCCAGTCTCATAGCATAAGTCCATTTTAATGGACTAAAACTAGAACTAGTTTTATAAGTAAATTTTGTTACTGCAGAATATAAGGACTGTAAGTCCCAGTATCATTGTGATTTGAGTTGAGATATTGTCAGCAAAACCCGCCCTTACACAGTCTGGTTAATCTCACGGACATGATATGAGGCTTTAGAACCCAATCTACAAATTGTAGGGTATTGACTGAAACTTTAGGAATTTGTTGGCGAATTCCTTGGGGTTTATACCGATTCTATGCAGCGATCCTTAAAAAGTACTTTTGTTCTTTTGTGCTAACAGTCTTTTTTGGCTGAACGTACAGAAATGCCTGGGAATAACGCTATCGCTCATGAAGTCCGCAATTGCGTTCTTTTGCTTGCTAATGCACAAGTAAGGCTTATGTGGTCAAAATGCTGGAAGATATGGGAGTGCAATATGCGTTTGGTGTTTCGGGAGGCGCGATCGCCCCCAGTAGCACGCACTGCAACATAGTTCAATCAAAGTACTTCACTTTCGTCGCGAAAACAGAACTGGGGATCGCTAACGCGTTAACCGAGCTGTTTACTGCACGGTGGGAAGGTGCGAAGGTAATTATCCCTGAGCAATAACTTTTCCCACGAGTGATTTTCTCTAATTCTGCAACAACCATAAGTGAGGAAAAGAAATATGCGTAATGACTTTTTAATTGATACAGAATCGGCGTGTGTTGTATCTGACGAAGTAGCAGTGAAGATAGCCAATTGCACTAGGCTGCATCAACCCAGTTCTGTAGAGAGGGGGGCTGGCTTTGCTGCAAAAAAGGTTGGTACAGACAGCCTAGCTAAAACTCAGAAGCTTTTAGATAGGGCGATCGCATTAGCCTGGAAGGCTGTGAAGTCGAACCGTAGACCACCAGCCCTGACCCCTACACGTTGGGTATGGCGGCTTGCTGGTGCTTACCATTCAAGTTGCCATACCTCACGACTGATGGAAGAAGCTGCCCAGCGCTTCGCTGTATCTGGTCGTAAGAATTTGGCACAGTGGGCTGTACAGAAAGCCAGAGAGGAAGCAGGCCACGACCGACTCGCTCTGCGCGATATTCAATCAATGGGATATGACGCAGAGGCTGTGGTGCAAGCGCTTGTGCCATCTCCTATAAAGTCTTTGGTCGATTACTTTATCCAAAGTGTGCAGACGACCGATCCAATTGGTTGCGTTGGTTTTTTCTATACAGCCGAACGCTTAGGGACATTTATAGGGGAGGAGTACATCCACAGTGTGGAGGCTTTGTTACCACCAGGTACTCATGCCACACGTTGGCTACGTGTACACAGCAGTGTCGGTGCCGAAGTGAAGCATATAGAGGAGACAGTTAAAGTTGTTGCAGAGCTTACTCCCCAAGAGCATATCCGCATAGCACAAGCCTGTTATGAAACCGCATTGTTGCGCTTTACTCCACCCAAGGAGGGCTATATATCAGACGAGGAACTTCAGAATGTATTGAAACCGCTAGAGTTGAATACTTGTCTGCGAGTGTGAACTAATTTTCAAAAACTAAATAAATGACCCGGTAAGCAAGAAGAGCTTTTCTCAGACACCCTTAACTGTACTGTTCCAACTTTAAGGAGAAGAAGGATGCAATTTCGGATTTTAGATTTTGGATTTTCGATTTTAGTATGGCTAGGTTTAGGTTATGCCTATGAAGTTGTTTTTTCACGGATCTTTCCAAATGCAATAAAGACTGCAACTATAGAGGAGCAATCTTTAAGTCATAATTTCACCAGTAACCTCTTTGAGACTAGTTTCGATACATTGAATGGCATCGAACTAGATGATTTGGAAAGTATCATAAATGAATTCACGCAGGGATTGCCAAGCGATACCGAATTCAGTACTATGTAGATTCAGTCTACATATCTATTTAGTGGCTTAGAATTGAAACAGTTGATTACCCTGGTTGTCTAGCCCCTGTCAAGTTAGGAGCCAAAGCAGCTTTAAGGCTGGTTAGCCCTAGCTACCGTAAAAGCTAGATAGTCAGGGACTAACACTTATCGGACAAAGCTTATCGGACAAAGAAAATCTCCCGTTCGTTAAGCGGAAGTTCCCCCCAAATAAAAATCGCTGATACTTACGTAGAGCGGCTGCACGGGGGAACTTCAGATTAAACTGACGTTTCAGACAAGGTTTGCGGTGGGCTGATCTCTCTCGGTGGTAAAATCTCCATTGGTTTCATATAACTGTTAAATATGCTATTTTTCACCAGCAACTGCCCCCAAAACTTTCAGCGTAGCAATAATCGCTGTAGTTAAACCTGTAACCCCCATAATGTTCATCCGCTTATAGGGTTTCTCCACTTTCAGAACTTTTAAGCACTCACCTGTTGTTACCTCCCACAGTCTTATTGTCTCATCTTCACCGCTGCTTGCCAAAGTTTGATTATCCGGACAAAAGGCGACTGACCTGATCCAACCCCCTGTATGTCCTTCCAAGGCTTTGAGGCATTTACCAGTGCTCAGATCCCACAACCTAACTGTGTGGTCTTGACAGCTACTCGCTAGTATTCGGCTGTCTGGGCTAAAGGCTACTGAGAGTAACCACCCCGTATCTATCTGCAAAATTTTAAGGCATTCACCAGTGCTGACACTCCATAACCTTAACGTTCGATCTGTACTGGTACTTGCCAACAGCTTACCATCCGGACTAAAAGCAACTGACCAAACCCAATTCGTATGCCCCTCTAGGGTCTTGAGGCACTCACCAGTGCTGACATCCCACAGCTTGAGTGTTTCCTCCAACGCGCCGCTGGCTAGTATCATCCCTTGAGGACTGAAGGCAACTGACCAGACCTGAGCTATATGTCCCTGGCAAGTTCTTAAAGCTTGACCCGTGTTGACATCCCATATCCTGACTGTTTGGTCTTCACTGCCACTTGCTAACGTTTGTCCATCTGCACTAAAGGCAACTGACCGAATCGCAGCACGATGTCCCTGGAAAGTCTGCAAGACTTGACCTGTATTAACATCCCACAACCTCACCGTTCGATCTTCACTGCCACTTGCTAGGGTCTGTCCATCTGGACTAAAGGCAACTGACTGGATTGCAGCACCATGTCCTTGGAACGTTTTGAGGCATTGACCTGTACTGACATCCCACAACCTCACCGAAGAATCGTGACTGCCACTTGCTAGCTTCTGCCCATCTGGACTGAAGACAACTGAGAGTACCTGATGAGTATATCCCTGAAGCGTTTTGAGGCATTCGCCAGTACGAACACCCCACAGTCGTACCATCTGATCGTAACTGCCACTAGCCACTAACTCACCCTGTGGACTAAAGGCGACCGAATATACCCAACTGGAATGTCCGTGGAAAGTTTTGAGGCATTCCCCGGTGCTAACGCTCCATAGTCTCACCGTCTGGTCAAAACTGCCACTGGCTAGAATATCACCTTGCGACCTAAAGGTGACTGAGTATACTTCATTTAAATGTCCCTGGAACGTTTTAAGGCATTTACCAGTACTGACATCCCATAACTTAATCATCTGGTCTTCACTACCACTCGCCAGCATTTTACCATCAAGACTGATGGCAATTGACCGTATCCCATCACTGTGTCCGTGGAAAACTTTGAGGCATTCACCGATGTTAATATCCCATAACCGAACTGTGTGGTCATCACTGCCACTCACTAGCATATGCCCATCCTTACTGAAGGCAACGGAGCATACCCAACTTGTGTGCCCTTGGAATGTTCTGAGACATTGACCAGTGCAGACACTCCATAACTTTATTGTATTATCATCACTGCCACTTGCTAGTGTGTTACCATCTGGACTAAAGGCAACTGACCAAACCTCGTCATCGTGTCCTTGCAAGATTTGCAGACATTGAGCGGTGCTGACATCCCACAACTTCACAGTACAGTCAACACTACCACTAGCAAGAGTTCTGCCATCAGGACTAAAGGCAAGCGATACAACCCAGTTGGTATGCCCCTTACAGGACAGAAGTTGTTTCCCATCCGAAACTTGGTACAAGCGAATCTCACCATTGGTATCACCCATAGCCAAAAGTTTGCCATCAGGGCTAAAAATTACTGACAAAACACCACCAAAGGTATCAGCAAAAACAGACTTAGTTAGATTGGCGTTTTGGAAATTTACATCGTGCAATTTCACATTCCGCAAATCTGCTTGCCAAACGGTTAGAGAAGAAAAATCATAGCCTCTGAGATCAGTTCCCAAATGACAAAGCAGATTAATAATATTTCCAGCCGTATAACTTTTTTCTAGCGGTGATGTTTCTCGTAGGGTGGCTAAAATTTGAGTGAGCCGATTTTCAATACTTCTAGGGCATCTCCCAAAGAGAACAAGCAGCCCATCTATAACTGGCTGGAGGATGAGGCGAACTTGAATTTCCCTCACGTAGTCTTTCGCGGTCGCCTTGATCAGAGCATGACACTTGAAAAGTGCTGGTTTCTGAAGGAAAATTTCTGAACACACTTGATCCACCAATCTGTCAGTCACATACTCCATCACTACAGGTTGTAGTGTGAAGTGTGCTGCGCTTTTTTCAACTAGCGTAGGCAAAGCCTTCTCGATGAGCGATCGCCTTACTAAAGACTCTAGTGCTTCTAGTATTTTTTTTGACGGAATTGGTGATACAAAATCTTCTTGCAACTCTAATAGCGAAACTGGCTCACGATTAATTGCCAGCCAGTACATTATATCTTTTTCTAAATCTGACAAACGCTCAAATTGCTGCTCTAAAATATCGTGAATATCGCCAAAAACTGCCGTATTCTGTGCAAAAACTCACTTACGCTACCATTAAAGACATCGAGAATAGCCGTAGCAACTATCTTTAGGGCTAATGGATTACCTGCATAGCGCTCAACTATTGCTGTACATTCCTCTTCTACTCCACATAGTCCCTTTACTTTCAAGATTTCCTGCCCATCCACCGACTTCATACCACCTAGTTGGAATGAACGTAGGCATAGCGTTTTTCCTTCTAGTAATGCCACTTCTTTCGGTTTTTCCCGGCTTGTCAACACCAAGCAACTAGAGTGAGATGTTTCTCCCACCCGTCTGAGCAGCTCCCCATAACACTCGTATCCCTCTCGATAAAGTCCGGCTCGACTACCATCACGCAAAATCGACTCCATATTATCTAGTATCAGCAAACAGCGATACTGCCGCAGATAATCAATCAGTCGCGACACTCTGTCGCATACGCTTTCTGGTAAGTTAGCTTCTGTTTCCTGTTCATTAGACAAAAACTGGATCAGGTTAGCCAGAATCGCTTGAATTGGCGGAGCTTCTCTTAGCGATCGCCAGATAACGTACTCAAAATTATTTTTAATCTGTTCTGTAAGCTTTACTGATAGAGCTGATTTACCAATTCCCCCCATCCCCAAGATTGCCACTACTTGGCAGCGATCCTTTAGGATCAATTGCTCTAAGGTAGCAAGTTCTTCTGTACGTCCGTAAAAAACAGAGGTATCAATCGCTTCTCCCCAATCTAAGTGGCTTTGGGTAATGTTTGAATAGAAACTTTTATCTAGTTCTAAATTAAAAGCTCCGAGAAAACGCTCAAGTGTTCGTTTGTCAACCCCTTCTTCGCGAGCCAGTACTTTTGTGATTGTACCTGTATCTAGTCCAGTGCGTTCACTTAGCTCTTCAAGGGTATACCTTTCTCCAAAATTCTCCTTATTTTCTGACTCAATTCTTGCATCCCGAAGTTTTTGGCACCCTTCAAGGCTGAGAATAACACCGCGCTTACGTCTTTGTTTCTGTGTATTCATATTTGGAAACCTGTTAAATAGTTAACTATGTTTCCTAATGTTTGCCTTTTGCTAGGTCAGCTTTGCTTGTTCTCCCTTACGCGAAAGACTCTATCCTGCCTCTAAGTTCTCAGCTATTTCAATGACAAATCGACTGCCGTTTTCCCAAGCACCGCGCTTTTAGGGGTAATATCAGTGGCTTGGAACTGCCAGTACTTGATACGAACAATATTGACGGGTTAAGGCAGAGCATATAAGTGTAAGAGTATAAAAGAAAATTTGACTTTTCTCTAAAATTACCAACCCCCAATGGATAGAACACAACGAGACCTGATGGTATATTATCAAAAGTCTCTAAGGACTTAAATACCTTAAACTATATAATAAAACTATAAAAACTATAAAATTTTTAGGAATGTTAAGTACCTAGAGAATTTTTAAACAGAGTGCAGACAAGGCTTTTGGGTACCAGTACTAAATTGATTTTGTCAATATCAAAGCGCGAGAAATCTGTGGGCACACGTGATGGAAGAATAACCATTTTGGCGCAGAACATTGAGGGCGAGCCTCCTACCCTACGGGAAGGCTCCGCCTACGGAGGAGCTTCGCTAACGCTTGCACAATCGATAGATTGGCAGGAGCATTCCCCATGCGTATGGTCGAACGATCCTCATCAAAAACCATATCCAGTACCCAAAGTCGTCGATTCTCAATCGCCCAACGCCTGCGAATTCCTTGGGCAAAATCAACTGCTGAACGGACGCCACTAGTAATGTAGTAAGAAACTTGGTGACATGGTTTGCCTACAAGAGTACCAATTCTTTCAACTTTGATTAACGACTTCAAGCCAATCCATTGTTGACTGATACCAGTTAAATCATTGAAAACTTGTACAGTACTTGTTGTGACTCTGTTTCGAGTTCATTCAGTTGTGATATACCGACTCGTTGGTTTGGTATGAGCCGTATGATGCTGAATCTGGCGATGCAAGGAGAGTTGATTCGCTTTAACTGCAAGTCCCTAATCATTGCCACCATCGACAATTAACTGGCAAGTTTTTTTGGTAATGTAGTGCATTGTTCCCATGATGGCGAATAGTAACACCAGCCACGGTGGATGTCTTTGCCCATCTTTTGTTCTAAAGTCTTTAACTTGTCGCAGTTGTTCAATCAAATTTGCAGCCATTGTTTTTCATCCCCTCAGCGCTTGTCATTTTACGTCTTTTAGAGAATGAAACAGCCCTACCTTAAAAAGTGGGGCTTTGCGTAAGTTATAAAAGTTGATAAAATTAATCTTTCAAAACTACGGGGATTCAGAAGTAGAACCACCCGTCCGCACCCATTCATCGACAAGGTGATATAGAACAGAATACATTGTGACTCGCTTGTGTGCGCAGAGGGCTTTGAACTGAAGCTTTAGAGATTCTGGGATATATCCCTTTAAATTCTCATTATCTTGGTTAGAGCTAGACCAATCGACGAGGTATTCAGGAACAGGTCCACCTGCTTGTATCCATTTACCGATCAGATCTTCTAGAACCGAACTCATCTGCAATTTTCTTTGGATGCAAAGAACCTTGAATTGAAGCTTGAGAGATCTTGGCACAGTTCCCTTAACAACGACATATTGCTCAGTGTTTCTATCAACCACAATGCCACACAAGCTTAGAGGATGTACGAAAAGTCTCAATTGTTAGGCTACTCGCCTGATCATAATAGAACTTACGCATTGACAAAATAAACAAAATGTGAATTAAAGAGCAAAAAAAAGATAAGATTTTTCAATTAGGCGATCGCTAATCACTAGGACTTACGCATTGACAAAAGAGGCAAAATGTATGTGTAAAAATATGGCTGAATTAGGGTGCGATCGCTATCTACAAGGGGCGGAACTTGGTTGATAATATCCAAGAGATAAAGCCTTGCTTGTTACTCTTCACAACACCATTCAGCCAATTAGTATATGGCACTGAACCAAAAAAGATGAAAGACCTGGTTGCTAGAACAGAGAACCTCCTTTGGAAAGAGTCATATTGATAGTTGAAGAACTTCACAGCCTCCATGTGTAAATTTAAGGTTTTATCTCAACTGCTGTCTTTGCAACGCAGCTGACAGAAGCTTTTCATTATGTTCCTCCAACTTTGATTTAGCCACCTTGCTCAAATTATCAGGAGTCCAATCCATATTCTTATCCCATTCTAAGCTGATACTTTCAATTTGCTGATATACTTCTAGTCGCTCACGGATTTCCCTCTCAAAATAGGGGAAGTATTCACATCCTGCAGAGGTAAAACGAATTCGTAAAAACACTTTCCAAGCATTGTCTACAGGTTCAACATTGATACTACAAATAAGCCCCATATCTACCATTCCAATTGAGAGACCCCGAGCCAGCCCACAGGGGTCGTAAACCTCATTCATCTTAGTTTGAACCAAAGCAATCACATCTTCTTTAGTTTTAAGTGAATCGTTCATCGTTTAACTTCTCTACTCATTAGTACTCTGTCAAGTTTGAATTGAGGGATAAAGACGCTTAAGTTTAATCCGTGCATCTGCTGTGTAAAACTGCCAGTCAACAGTGCGTGAGCATTGATTTCTCTGTGTCACCCAAGCAGTAACTTCTGTAATTAAAGTTGCTTTGTCAGGTATTTGTCGGTTAAGGCATTCACGAGTTAAAATACTTAGCTCGATTTCAGCCATATTCAACCCTTCAGGTAGCCTACGGGAACGCCTCCGGCGAACGCCAGTCGCTACAACGGGGGACTCGGAGCCTCCACGAAGGAAGGGAAGTGAGATACAGTCTTGCGAATACGACTTTTGAGCCAAGCCCAACACTTATTTCAATTGAATTTGGGTTCATAGCCGCAAAGAAACTACTGCTGCTATGAGGACAGGATTAGCGATCGCTCCTTGGGCTTGGCATGACACTTCTTTAATGCACTACTAATCTCCTCGCTTACCTGCGGAATATAGGCTTAAGACATCAGCCACCCAAGATACCGTTGACCGGAAAATCATCTTCTACTCGCAATTTTATTGACACTTCCTATGCGGGCACGATGTGAACTCCACGGTTCCGCTTTGCCCTTAGCTTTCAGGCGACTCCATCTATCATTTTTAATTCGGTTTTTGATCTGCTCAATGTCTATACCGTGAATCCGTGCCATGTTTTCACCGAGGATTTTCTTTTTAATTTCCAGTGTTAACTCCGGATATTCATATCCTTCACGTAGATCCTCAGGCATCTCAAAGGCTATAAATGCCTTGATAATTGGATCAGGATGATTTAACACGCATCCAGAGCTAAAAAGTAACTGCTCTGGCTTGCCATACTGTAGCAATTTCCCGATAATGTGGGCAAATCGGCGAGGCTGGCGTACAACTAAACCCATCGTGGATTCTAGATTGGCGTAGACGTTGGGATGCATCTGCATTTGTAGTGCTGAATCCTCTAAAAAAGCCCAGCCGGTATGCACAACTTCAAATGTCATGTCAGGAAACACTGCTGCCGCAGTTGAAATGTCTTGGACGTTGACCACGTCTGAAGGTCCAGGCCCTACAGGTTGTGCTTTGTGAAAGGCTACATGTTTGACTCCCAATTCACGAGCTTTTTCAAAGAGCTTATATGCATTTTCTGGATCGTCATAAAACATCGAGACCATCTTGTTTGACTTGATGTCAAACATGCCATTGGAAGGATAGAACTTAAAGCCAACCGCTCCCTGGCTCACTCGTTTTTCCATGTGGTCAAAAAGTGCACTTTTGTCTTCTGCGAAGGTATCTACCTCTGCATAGAGTAGTACGCGGTCAGGAGCTAAACGCTTCAGTTCAACATGAGCATCCCAAGGGCTAGGTCCATTTTGGAGAACCGCCGAGATCTGAACACTGTGGGCGACCACCATGTCCAAATCGGATTCGACAAACAAGGCATGAGCAAGATCTTCCGCTTGCCAACGCTTTGTAAACTCTTCAAAACTCAGCAAATAACCAGGTTCTGGAGATTCTAATGATGCATGGATGACCTGATGCCAAAAATTTTGTACATCCTGAAACTTGTCTGGAGGATAGCTTCTGACTCTGTTCTCGTTTGAGAAGTCAAAAGCGTGTACCGCTGCATCAATTACAAAATTGTTCTCAATCATCGTAATATAACTTGTGAGCTAAGAATGTAACTTGCAAATAACGACTATTTGTTATTTACGTGAACCTGCAAGTGGTTCTGCGATTTGAGAATCTAGTCTGGTAAAATGTGCATTGAGTGCTTCGAGTGCATTCCAGACTCTTAAGAAGCCAACATCAACCGTCAGGTACATGATCATCTCGCGTACCTGCTTTCGTGTCATCCCATTTTGGAGGCACAAGTTGGCATGGAAAGGAAAAGGACCATCTGCACTTAATGTCTGCTGGCACACATCGCCTGAGATAGAAATATAGACCCGTTCCATTGGTGTCAAACCAGGACGTCCCCAAACCTCACCTGCCATACGTGACGAGAGATCGCCATACTGAGGTTCAAATGCTATCAGTCCATCTTTGACATCGGTATCTAATATCCAGTTATGCTCTGGCTTGGGGTGCGAAACCTTATCTCCAGTGAGATACAGACCCTTTTGGTCGAATTCTGTGTAAATTTCCTTCAGCCTGGCAATTGTTTCAAAACACTTAGGGTAGGCTCCGTACACTCCCATATGCAAGATTGCTTCTTTCACGTCCTGGCGAGTCGCACCATTTTCTAAGGCCATTTTGATGTGGAATTCCAGTGAGCCGTATAGTGTTTGTTCGCAAACATCGCAAGCAATGGACATTAAAGCACGCTGTTTCAGAGTCAGACCGGAACTTTCTTGGACTCCACGAGCATACCACTCTGTCAGACCGCCAAAAGCTGAATTTATGTCATTAAAAGCTTGGAATGCTTCTGTAACATTAGATTTTTTCATCATGATTGACCTCTAAGTGGTGATTAACTTCATTAGTCTCTCGGATGCAAAAACATCCCTGTAAAAGGTCAGCTGCTCAGTTTTGAGGTAGCATCCACCTCTATGTCCACGACGCAGATATGTCACATTTCCCTTAGCTAAAGTTTCATTTGTCTCGTCGTCAAGACATTTCCATTCAAAATAGACAGTTTCACCATGAAACATCACAATGGGCCAAACCATAGTTACCTCTGGTTGAGCAATAATTGCCCACCAGTTTGCTTCTCGTTTTGTCCCTGCTGTTTTGCCGTAAAAAGGCCCATCTTGACAAAAGTAAACTAGATTATCGGTGTACTCACCTGCTAGTAGATCACCTCTAGCTTGCCGCAAAGCTTCACAGTGAGTTGGCCACCATTCCTTATTCTCTTTTTCTATGAGTTGTAAGGTGTATTCGGGAGTAATTTCAGGCAAAGTTGGTTTTTGAAGTGCAATATACTTCTCAGCATCACTGATGAGTTTTTTCCCTAGATCATCAGGAACAAGTCCTGGTCTAGAATAATCAGCTGATAAATCTTTGTAGTAGTTAGTTCGCTTCTGCATATAAAGCCTCATTATTTTGATACATCCCTTAAGCAACTCCTGCTTATATTAGAAGGGAACTGATCAGACTATTGATTATGTTTCAGTGCGACTTGCTCACTAATTAAGCACTTCCTTTTTGATATCGATGTTTAAACCTTGACCCACATGCCGTAGTCTGGATCAGCCTTATAGAAGTGGGAAATTTGCCGAAGTTAGAATTCCCGCTTGGCAGTTTTCATTTCATTGACAAGGTTATCCACCAGACGGACTGTTTCCTCTTCCTTCATTCTCAAGTTCACCGCCTGTAAGGTCACGGTAAAACTCAATCGAGCGATCCAGATCGCGGACAGAAGCGCTGATATGGTTAACGTGGTTCAGTTGCATTCTTCATGCTCCTTTTGTTTGTTGCGTGATCAATCAATTCCAATTTTCAACTTCAAAAAAGTTTTAACAAGCGAACATCCGGGTGTTAAGGATGAACTTATCAAGGTTAGGGCGTGTTTGCAAATCACGGTAATCTCGTAATATGAGACGTAACTAATTAACAGACAAACAGTGGAAACGATTGCGATCGCATCTACCACCTGTTTTTACTACAAATTCAGTAAATTCACATCTTGCACCGGAATGCCATTCTTCGCTATCCTTCAGAATCTTATGTTTCGCTTCGCTTAATATTAATTTCAGATACGTCACTGACAGCGTTCTTTTTTCCTCAATTTAGTCATTTTTATCAAAATTTTATATGCTTAAAAAGCACATAGGTGTTGAACCAGCAAAATATATATTTTTTTAATTTCTTATTTAACTTCCTAATATTCCCTGGAGAAAACATTTTTAAATTGCCAGGATAAAAGACAAGCATTTTTGTGCTGATTTTTGTGCTGATTAATGAAAGTGAAGTTATCTAGAGTGGAAAGCTTTATTTTGGGCAGCAATGGCTCGGAGTGATTTCTCGATCAATGCTTACCCTACTGTAAACTGCCCTCCGGGAGTTTACAGTAGTCAGCGGTCAGCTATAGACTAGCTGCTTTGGTGAAAAATTGTCCTTGCTGCTCCCATCAACTACTACAACATATTCGTAATAACCAAATGTGCTGGTTCTGCCGGATCTGCTGGCAGGAAATGCCGTTGCTGAACAAAACCAAGGAGATGAAAAATGACAAATTTATTGATAATTTCTACAACGACTACTGTAATACACGGAAGATGGCAAAGGCGATCGCCTCTAGTGCTATGCCAGTCACCAATACTTAAGTCTCATTAAAATTTGCGGAAGATGTAACAAAGTAGAAACTGTCTAGGTTCTTGCGATGCTTGAGGCATTACGTAAAATACCCCTGTTTCAAGAATTAACAGAGGAGCAACTTCAGTACCTAACGCAGGGTATTCAGGTCTGGCTGAATCCAGGAGAAATGCTGTTTAATCAAGGAGAGCCAGTCGAACTCTTTTATGTGGTACTCGAAGGAACTGTGCGGATTTCGAGAAAGATTTATAACCAGGAGCTTTTTTTAAATACATACGATACTGGTATGTTTTTAGGAGAAGTTCCTCTACTTACGGGTACCGTTCACTTGGCAAGTGGGCAAGCAGTATGCAGAAGCCATGTGTATTGTATAAAAAAAGACGATTTTTGGCAGATGCTCGTAATCTGTCCGTCAGTTAGAAAAGTTATACTTGGTTGTATGGCAAGGCGAATGCAAGAGTTGCAGGTCTTATCTCAACAGCACGAGAAACTCATATCCTTGGGTACACTAGCTGCTGGTCTTGCTCATGAGATCAATAATCCAGCATCAGCAGTACATCGGGTTGCGGAACAGTTGCGCACTCCAATCGCGATATTAGAAGCCCTTGCACTTAGACCGATTGAGCAACACCTCACGCCAGTTCAACTCCAGTGTCTCTCGAAGCTAAAGCGTGATGCTATTGAGCACTTCACTACTCCCAACCGTTTAGATCCGTTGACTCAAATTAAGCTGGAAGACGAATTAGCGAACTGGCTGGAAGATCACGATATTGCCGATGGATGGACCTTCGTTTCTACCCTAGTTGCAGCTGGAATTAACACTACTGAATTGGAATTGATTAGATCGCACTTGAGCGTCGATGCACTTAGCGATGTGCTGAAGTGGCTGGAGGCAACGCTGAGTGTAATAAGTCTGCTGGATGTGCTCAAACAGGGTACTACTCGCATCTCCGAGCTAGTTAAGGCTGTTAAGGCGTACTCCTACATGGATCAATCCTCACTGCAAGAGGTAGATGTGCATGAGGGTCTTGAAAGTACACTAACCATCCTCAGTTATAAACTAAGAAAGAAGAGCGGCATTGTTGTAACACGCGAGTACGACCCGAATCTGCCGCGCATTAGTGCATATGGCACCGAACTCAACCAGGTTTGGACGAATCTAATTGACAACGCTATCGATGCACTAGGCGAATTTGGGCAGATTTGGGTGCGCACTGCACGAGAGATTGACTACGTGCTGGTGGAGATAGCAGATAATGGACCAGGCATTCCTCTGGAGATTCAGTCCCGAATCTTTGAGCCGTTTTTTACAACGAAGGAGGTCGGTGCAGGGACGGGATTAGGTTTAGAGATTGCCTATCGTATTGTAGTGTTTCAGCATCACGGAGACATTCGCTTGTTTTCGGAACCAAGCAACACAAGCTTTAAGGTTCGTCTGCCCATCAATCAATCCTAACCAGGATATGTGTTGACACAAAATCCTCTAACAAAAGCGTTACAAAATTATTGGAACTTCAATCATGGACGAGAATCAAAATAAAAAGATATTGACTACAGATGCAGGAATACCAGTTGCTGATAATCAAAACTCCCTGACAGCCGGACCACGAGGCCCACTGCTCATGCAAGACTTTTACTTGATTGAGAAGATGGCCCACTTCAACCGTGAGCGCATTCCAGAACGGGTGGTTCACGCTAAAGGTTCTGGAGCTTATGGTGTTTTTACCGTTACAAATGACATTACACAATATACAAAGGCAAAACTTTTTTCACAAGTTGGCAAACAAACCGAAGTTCTCGTTAGGTTTTCCACAGTGGCAGGCGAACGTGGTGCTGCTGATGCGGAGCGAGATGTGCGTGGCTTTGCCCTCAAATTCTACACTGAAGAAGGTAACTGGGATTTAGTCGGGAACAACACTCCAGTCTTCTTTGTGCGCGATCCGCTCAAGTTCAGCGATTTCATCCGCACCCAAAAGCGCAACCCCAAAACCAATTTGCGTAATCCTACTGCCATGTGGGACTTCTGGTCGCTCTCACCTGAAAGTCTGCATCAAGTGACAATTCTGTTTAGCGATCGCGGATTACCTGCAAGCTATCGTCATATGAATGGCTATGGTAGCCATACTTTTAGTTTAATTAACACAAACAATCAGCGTTTTTGGGTCAAATTTCATCTCAAAACTCTACAGGGTATTCGCAACCTCACGAATGAGCAAGCCGCTAAGATTATTGGAGAAGACCGCGAAAGTTTTCAGCGTGACCTATTCTATGCGATTGAGCAGGGTAACTATCCCAGATGGCGTTTCTTTGTACAGATTATGCCAGAAGCGGATGCACAAAAGACACCTTACAATCCTTTCGACTTAACTAAGGTTTGGCCACATCAAGATTACCCTCTTATTGAAGTGGGAATCATTGAACTCAACCGCAATTCAGAAAACTATTTTGCCCAAATTGAACAAGCTGCCTTTGCTCCCTCCAACGTCGTGCCGGGAATTTCCTTTAGTCCAGATAAAATGCTTCAGGCACGCATCTTGTCCTACACTGATGCCCATCGCTATCGACTGGGTGTCAACTATGAAAGTTTGCCAGTGAACTGTCCCCATGCAACTGGAACGCATACCTACCACCGTGATGGCTTGATGCGTTTTGACGGTAATGATGGTGGGTCGGTTAACTATGAACCAAATAGCTTTGGGGGGCCAGTAGCAAATCCACAGTATCAGGAACCACCATTGAAGATTTTTGGTGATGCAGATCGTTACGATCACCGCGTTGACAACGACGATTACACTCAAGCAGGTAATCTATTTCGATTGTTGCCAGAAGACTCAAAACAGCGGCTATTCGGCAACATTGCAGACTCAATGAAGGGTGTACCACAATTTATCATCGAAAGACAACTTGCACATTTTGCCAAGGCAGATCAGGCTTATGCTGAAGGAGTTGCTCAGAGAATGTACGAAAAGTCTCAATTGTTAGGCGATTAGCCTAACCATAATACGAATCATTGCTACATAAATGAAGGTTTCGGCAGTTGATGGTAAAGTCTCGTAATCGATAACCAGTCGCCGATAGTACATCAACTAAGCAAAAGTTCTCTCCACTATCCAACACGCCCGGTAAAATCTTGAAACCAGTGTTCCAGGTTCCTTCGCTGCTGGGGATGTTCGGCATGATTCCGTCAAGCGTGTAGCTTCGGCAGTGGGTGAGGAGCAATGGCAGTAACCTTTGTGCATAAATACTTGAAGGAAATGGCTTAATGTCTCAGTCTTTCATTCAACAGCGAACATCACTGATGAGTCTCAACCGCTTCGAGGCATTCAGTGATGGCGTATTCGCGATCGCAGCGACTCTACTCGCGATTGAAATTCGGATTGCTGATCTTTCTCATGCTTCGCCGACAGCGATTTGGCGAGAACTCTTACATCTTGTGCCACATGTCCTGACTTACGCAACGAGTTTCATTGTAATTGGTGTGATTTGGCTAAATCACCATGCCCTATTTCATTTTCTCAAACGGGTGGATCGAATCACGTTAACGCTGAATTTATTTCTGTTAATGTGTATTGCATTTATTCCATGCTCGACAGCGATTGTGGGGCAGTACAGCCAGTATCCAAGCATTGTTGGCTTTTATGGGTTTTCACTCGCGATTACTGGATATGTTTACAATGCACTTTGGTTTTACGTTCTAAATAGGTATATCAAGAGCGAAAACTTGATTCAACGACATATTGTTCGTCAAGCGTCAATTTGGAGCATGGGCTATCCAATTTCATATTCTTTGGCTGCAACCTTAGCGTTGGTTAATGCGACACTCAGCCTTCTTTTGTGTGGTGCTATCTCCTTATTTTACCTATTACCTGGTGCGATCGATCAACAGCTTGCTTGCTTTGATCAAGAACTTGCAAAAGACGCTTAAGTTGAATCCGTATGACCCTTCAAATGTTTTGGTTAATGGCAATTACGTGTGCCGTTGCCGTTGCCAATCTTTACTATAATCAGCCGATACTTGCGGCGATTGCTGAAAGTTTCAATGCCAGTGCCGATCAAGTCGGCTGGATTCCCACACTCACTCAACTGGGGTATGCGTCTGGACTGCTACTTTTCGTTCCGTTAGGGGATCGACTAGAGCGTCGGCAACTAATTGTGACGATGCTACTCATCACCGCAAGCGTTTTGATTATAGCTGCACTCTCTCCAAACCTCAACAGTTTAGTCGTGGCAAGCTATGGAATTGGAGCAACGACGATTGTCGCGCAGATTCTGCTGCCGTTTGCCACTGAGTTAGTTCCACCGAATGCACAAGGCAAAATCGTAGGTAATCTGATGAGTGCCTTGTTTGTCGGCAGCTTGCTTGCAAGACCAGTAGGTGGATGGCTCGGAGAACAATATGGCTGGCGCAGTATTTATTGGAGCGCGGGTGGTGGGATGACTGCATTAGCGATCGCGTCTGCTCAATTGCTGCCGAAAAGCCAGCCCACCCTAAAGCTGACCTATTTACAATTATTGCAATCGCTGTGGGGATTAGTGAAATCGCAGCCCGTCCTTCGCGAAGCCAGTTTAATTCAAGCGATACTGTTTGGTGCATTGAGTGTGTTTTGGTCAACATTGGCGTTTTTGTTAACGCGCCCTCCTTACTCATATGGCAGTAATGTGGTTGGTCTGTTCGGCTTCGTTGGAATTGGAGGAATTTTAGCAGCTCCGGTATTAGGACAAATTGCCGCTCGTGGAACAGCAAAGACCCTACGATCAATGGTCGGCATGGCGCTCGTAGCTTCAATTGCAGCGTATCTAATCTTTTGGAAATTTGAAACTCAGGTGTGGGGCTTAATCGTGGGTAGCATGTTACTCAACTTGAGTAGCCAAGGTGCTTTAGTTGCCAATCAAGTCAAAGTGTATAGCTTGCTTCCCGATGCTCGCAGCCGACTTAATACCGTGTTCATGGTCTCCACATTTTTAGGCGCATCTTTGGGATCGGTCGTTGGAACTTATGGTTGGAGCGCTTTTCAGTGGACAGGTGTTTGTCTTGCTGGGCTCCTGCTTATCGGCATCGCAGGTATCCGGTTTGGAACAATAGATATCTCTACGTAATCATGACTTGAAACCACGCTGAGAATGCTAAAAGCAATGCCGAGGAGAATATGAAAAATGCAATCTTTAGGAAAACGCGTGTTCATTCATCATTGGCAGATTGCTAGACAGATTGTTGGCAGGAGTTTTGCTTTGAGCAATTGCTTGGGACGTAATGATTTACGAACGTTCTCTTCATCAACTCGATAGCCGTGGCGGCAGCATTGTGCTGCAACCCAAGTTTTTGAGGTATTCCAGCAGGCGGGCATTCACTATGAAGAAGCGCTCAGAGTCGTCGCCTATAAACGATATTACTTAAATCGCAACAGCAATGTTGCCCATCCGATGCTGATGCATGTTATTTCTACAACATTTGAGATTTAAAAATAATACTTGCGCTTTACTAAGCAAACCAAAAAGTTAATTTGACTATTATTTACCAATTAATTGTTGGAGGTGTAGGATAATCATGTCTTTACAGAAAAAGTTCTACAACTACCAAATTGCTCGCTACAAATCCTATGACTTTAAAGCCTCATAATAAAATGGCACTAAGATAAGCGATCACAACTCAACCAAGAGATACCGCTTGTGATCTTTGACCAACTTAGCTCCGTCATAACCTACATCCCCTACTATCTCTGTGCTTTTTACCTACTGGTTATCAACAATGGCAGCATTCTTGAGTTCGTTGCCGTCCTTATTAAATCTTAAATTTGTCAATGTCCTATTTAAAATTCAAGTTGCTATGAGGACAAAGCTATGAAACTCACAAAACGAACTCTTGCAGAACATACTGACCACATTTATGATGCAATTGTTGTTGGTGGCGGAGCAGGCGGTTTGTCTGCTGGAATTTATCTACAACGTTATCTCCTCTCCAGTCTAATTATCGATAAAGGCAAAGCCCGATCATTCTGGATGCAAGAACTGCACAATTACGTGGGTTTGCCTGCAGACACACCTGGTCGCACGCTGCTTAAGCAAGGTAGAGAACATTACTTATCCCTTGGCGGAGACCTTCTTGATGGTTATGTGGAAGAAGTAGTAGATGAAGGAGAAACCTTTGCCGTGCACGTCAAAGTTGGCAGGCAAGATAGCGTCTATCAAACCTTTCGTTCCAAATACCTAATTGTGGCTAGTGGTATTATTGACTACTTGGCAGAGATGGAAAATACGCAAAATGTTTACGATTATGCTGGGTACAATCTGCACGTATGTCTCATCTGCGATGGCTATGAAATGACAAACAAAAAGGTAGGTGTGTTTGCAAATAGCAACAGTAATGCAGAAGTAGTCTTTCCTCTTGGTTGGTTTACACCTTACATTACTTTGTTTACCCAGGGGAAATTTGAGGTGGAATTCCAGTTGCGTCAGAAATTACAGAAATATGGTTATCAGTTGGTGGAAACACCTATTAAGCAATTTTTGGGCAAGAACCACCAGATGAGTGGAGTAGAACTGGAAGATGGTACAGTGATTGAGTTAGAAGCTGGATTAATCTCAATGGGTTCAAAATATCACGCCGATTATCTCCAAGGATTCAATCTGGAAAAGCAGGGTGGTAATTTGGTTACGGATAAGATGGCTTGTACCTCCCATCCCCGAATTTTTGCAATTGGGGACCTCAAAGTCGGACTAAATCAAGTAGTTATTGCAGCAGCTGATGGAGCGCTTGCTGCTACACAAATCTGGCGGGATATCCGTCGAAGGCATTGTCAAGTTAATGAAGGTAGCAGCAGATAGTAGAATCTGGATACCCCTCGGTTCCTTACCTCTAGTGCACATCCGCCATCGCCTTCTCACCGAAATCATTAACTATACAGTTTGGTTGTATTTCACCTTTGCGTTGAGCTACGGCGATGTCAAAAAAACATGCGATCGCGTTGTCAGAAAGAGCGCAAGCGAATTTTGAAAATCTGTCAAAAGAAAGAACTTCTTAGTTTAAAGGGTTTCATGTTCGGCAGCCCGCACAACAAAGGGAAAGTAATCACAAGCCCTTGAAGCTTTTTAGGAGCAGTGAAGACTCAGTCGAGCGCAGTTTCAAGTTCCTTGAGTGCATCTGCAAATTAAACCACTATCTGTGTAGTCCGAAAAGCTAGTGAGCCGCAGATAGCCAATTGATGGATTGAGCATTCCAACACCTCAAAATTCGTCTAAGCTCGACTTTATCCAATTAAGCGGCATAAACAGCAATATCCCTCAAACGTTCAAATAAGGTACGAGGGACTTTTACAATTTCAGTTGATTCAGATGATGTCGAAAAAGTCGCAGCCCAGAAAAATCGGCGTACTAGAGCTAGTGTGTCAGAAAAAGTAGGCAACGATTTTGAGTACCAAATAGTTTGTCGAGTTTTCCAAGAATAATGGGCTTGTAAATGATGCGCCAATATAGTTACTAAAGAAAATAATCCTAGTAGTACAGGTGTTGTCCGCGCAATGGCCAAATCCGACCACTGACGCTGTGTTTCCATACCTAAATGTTTCCTAACTTCTTGAAAAGTTACTTCCATTTGCCAACGGCGCACAAACCACTCTAAAATTTGTTTCGGTTGATATTGTGGGTTGGTAGACAACAAAGCTTGCGGTTCAAATTTTCCATTGGGGTCACGTACTAATACCCAACGAATGGGTACTACAGGTAATCCAGTGTGATACCAAACAGCGACTCCGGTACAGATATCAACAGTACGTTCTCCTAGTAACATCATTACCAGCCAGCGTAAACCACTGACTTTGACAAAATGACCATGACTTGAGCGCACAGGATCTCTATAGATACCTCTGGCTTTAATCTTCTGACCTTTTCGACGTTCAATTGTATCGTCTATACCCATGATGATCGGACCACTTGGCACAAACATTGCTACCAACATTATCAGTAAAACTCTGCTTGCTTCTAAATTTGACCACACCGCACGATTTAATACGCGATGATAATGCGCGAAAGTGTTCTTCCTTGCTCACTCCCATGACTGCAAGTACCGAAGTAATAGTACGTTTACCTGTTGTTAAAATCGCTCCCACTAATAAAATTTGGGCATGACTCCAAACTGGCTTGGTAAAAATCGTAGCGAACGGTAGGACGATAGTGACGATTTCAACAGGTATTGTAGTATTCACGGGGAGATGCACGCATAAGTATTTAATTTTCAGCGTATTGCAGAAGTCAACTTGACCCCGTAAAGCTTTATTTTTATGTTATGGATTCTGGCTTAAACTCGTCTTGTTTTATGATCGCTTGCTTTCATAATGCTCCTTCGGAGAATCGCATTTTGCAAAAATGGATAAAGTCGAGATGAGGTTGTGTGCTTTTTTGAATAATGAGCGTCCAAATCGTAGGGTGAACTAATCATCACGGTGGCGGGTGGAATCCCCTGCTCTGTTCGCCAATGAATCGTGTTGTCGCATACATAGTATTGCTGCACCCAAACTCGTCGAAGTGTTTCGACCGCAGGAACCTGACGTAACCAATTTGGACTGTTGCCCTCGAAGATGGCATCGAGCAGTCGTTTGCCATCTTCGCCATACACCTGTGCTTGCTGCTCTCGTCCCGCTTTTGAGACGGGTAAGTGATAGTCTTCCATGCGCTCACTATAACGTTCGATCCATTCTGGCTGACTTTGAGCTTGTAACCAAGCAGGGGCAACAACTGCCAGTGCATTCAACGCCGCCCGCAACGTTTCTCCAGCACATTCAAGTCGAGTCACTGCTCGAATGGTCGCGAGGACATGCGTGGAGTCTGTCCGTTGGCGACCTCTTGCTTGAAGCCAACCTTGTTGTTGACACCAGCTAAGGAGTCGATCAAACACTAAACTTTCAGCTTGTTGAGCGATCAAGCGAGTGCGAAATTCGCTCAAAACAGTGTGATCAAACCCCTTATCTGTTAGCTCTAAACACAGGAGATACTTCCAATCAATTCGGCTTCGGACGGCATCAGCGGCTTGACGATCTGTGAGTCCCTCGATGTACTGCAAGATTGTTACCAGAGCTAATCGCAGCGGAGACGTTCCAGGTTGCCCTTGATTAGAAAACAATGTACTAAAATCTTGGTCACTGAGGAAGCAGCTAAGGCGATCTGCCATCGTGATGCAGAGGTTACTCTTCGGAAAAATAGCTTTGGCAACTTTAGCGGTTTCTGCTGGTACAGTATAGCCCGGTTGTGGATGCAGTGACATCGAACGATACCTCTTGCGATCGTCTTTTAGATCCTAAATAACTCTTGATGGAGCCAACTTATTTGTTAAGCAATATTTCGCCACCAGTATCAAAATTGCGTGAGAACCTGAAATTTTTCGATCTCCTATTAATGCTGCACCCAATAGCAAGTATTTTGGTGTAGGTAAGGGTATTACTTATTACAACTTTACTAGCGACCAGTTCACTGGCTTCCACGGGATTGTCATTCCTGGTACTTTGCGTGATTCGCTGTTTTTATTGTCGGGTTTGTTAGAGCAATTGACTCCTCTCCAGCCTTTGGAAATCATGACTGATACTGCGGGTTATAGCGATGTTGTATTTGGTTTGTTTTGGCTTCTTGGCTATCGGTTCAGTCCGAGAATTGCAGATATTGGTGAGTCCCGGTTTTGGCGCATCGACAATTCTGCTCACTATGGTGCGCTGGATGGATTGACGAAAAACAAGATTAATACTGACCTGATTGCGAATAATTGGGATGATATGTTGCGGGTGGCTGGTTCTCTGAAGTTGGGAGTGGTTAACGCAACTGACTTAATGCGTTCCTTGCAACGGGGTAATCAACCTTCTACTTTGGCCAAAGCTATTGGTGAATTGGGTCGGATTATCAAAACTTTATATCTGCTATCCTACATTGATGATGAGACATACCGCCGTCGCATTTTGACTCAAATCAACCGTGGTGAAAGTCGTCACAGTTTATCCCGAAAGGTTTTTCATGGTCAAAGGGGTGAAATCCACCAAAGATACCGTGAGGGTCAAGAAGACCAATTGGGGGCGTTGGGTTTAGTTGTGAATGTGATTGTGCTGTGGAATACTTACTATATGGATGCCGCAGTCAATGAGTTAAGTTCTCTTGGTCAGGCAACAAATAGAGAAGACATTGCCCGACTCTCTCCGTTGGGACGCAAACATATTAATATGCTGGGTTGTTATTATTTCTTGTTGGCAGAACCCATTTTGAAAGGAGAACTGCGTCCCTTGCGTGACCCTAATGCTCGTGAAGAATTTGATGATTTGTTGTAGGGTTGAGGGCTTATCCCGGTTTCCTGTTCTTAAGTTATGTAACAAAACTATCATGTATATACATGGCAGGCGAGAATAGTGACGCATTTTCAATCCTTTCACCTATGTATATACATGGCGACGGTTTTTTCTAGTTTTTCAACTCAATTTTCTTATCCCGGTTTTCTGTTCCATTGATACTCACGCCCCGGTAAGTGTGGGGATGATTGAGGTAATACTGGGTGCAATAATCACAATTACATTGTTTATTTAACAAGCCAAAGACTAATTTATTTTCTAATTCAACTTTTAGTTGATACAGAATTAGGGTGTAATTGGGGTAATTTGTTCATAATACAGGAGGTAATTTCACCAGCGTGTGTTGAAGAAATTTTTAATACATTAATTCACTTAGAATCTACAGTTTTGGTTTGGTATTAGCGTTATAGAAGAAAATGATCGTAATGGTTTTTTCTCTACTTACTTTGTATGTAAAAAAATTGTTAATCCCTGTAAAGAAAGTGTTTTGCACTATAGCATTATTCCTATTTCAGTTAAATTAATAACAATAGTAAAAGTTAATAAAACATCAATATATATGCCTAAAATTAAGGAGAAAATAGACGTAAAAAAGATAGTAATTACGATTGACATGGGTGCAAGTAAAACTAAGGCTATCGTTCAGGAGTATCCAGAAGGAAAGCCTGTTGTTTTACTTTTAGACTCAGAAATAGCGGATGTTGCTAAAGCCTCAGTTGAAAGCGTCCAACCTGAAGGTAGTCCTGAATCTCGTGCTTGGGTAGGGATAGGCGATGAGTATTTCGCCTTGGGAGAACTTGCTCGTCGTCGGTTTGGGGGTATATCGCAACTGAGGGAGTTAAAGTATGAACTAGCAATTCCCAAAATTTGCGGAGCATTTTGGCTGGCTAAGGAGAAGTTGAACCTGGGTAATGATGTTGCAGCTTACTTGAGTGTCTTGCTGCCGCCGGGTGAGGTACAAGACAAGGAACAGTTACAAATTCGGTTGAAGGATGTGTTTCGAGGGTTTGAGACACCGGCAGGTAAAATGCGGGTGAAAATGCTTCGCTATGATGCAGCGTCTGAAGGTAGCGGGATATTTTTCCACCGTAGGCGAACGCTTGGCGATCGTGTACCTGTTTCGATGTACGTAATGCTTGGTTATCGCAACGCGAGTATTTTCACCTTTCGGAGTGGTTCGATTGGCGCAGGAATAACTAGCAATTTTGGTATGTCTTGGTTAGTAAATAATTTGATTTCCAAAACATCGGGACTAAGCCCTGATAATTCCAATATTATTGAGGTACTGATAGAAGCTGGAGCCAGTTGTGACCCCCAGGTGATGCAAAAACTCTCGCGCAAGCGCAAAGTTGATGAGATTCAACTTGATGGAGAGTCGATGTCCAAAGCTTTATTACTTGCCAGAGACGAATATTGGCGTGCGATCGCTAGGTGGTTGCGCTCGAAGATGGATGAGGATATTGAAGAACTGGTATTTTGCGGAGGAACTGCGGACTACATTCGTCCTGAAATAGATGCTTACTTCCAGAAAGAGGGGATGAAAGTATCCTGGCACGCTAATATTTTTATACCTGATGAAATATCTTCTGGTATGGGCAATAGGATGGCGGATGTTTGGGCTTTCCACCAGCACATGATTATTCAGTTTGATAAGTTAACTGGTTATATACGCTCTGAAGTTGTACCGATAAATAAATCTGTTGAAGGTAATACAAATAATGCAGGTGAAGAAGTCAAACGTAAGTATAACTTTACGCCTTGTGAGCGGCCTAGTACCTTTATTGCTGTAAACGAGAATGTTTGACAGGTTCAGACAAAAATCAATGTACTAAAAAAAGAATCAGCTAGAGTGAAGTGCTGCATAAAACAGTACTTTCTAACTGATTCTTTGAGATTTTAGTATGGCTGTTGCTCTAGCATTTGGGAGCAATCAACGTGAGAATTGTTAATTTCTGGAATGTGCTGAATTACAGAGTTAATTTGCTCCATGTCTGCATATTGTTGTTCTCGTCTTTTGCGGAGTTCCCATGATTTACGGTTATAAGCTAACAAGTCTTCCAAACTCATGTTGAATTTGTATTTGGCGAAATTCAATAATTGTTCTGTGGTGTAACGACAATCTTCAGGACGACCAAAACAAATTTCAAACTGAAGCTTAAAAGCTTTCCAATCGAAATTGTCAGACCCCAGTTGCCGTTGTGATTCGCGTCCGTAAAGGTCACGAATTGAATAGAAAATTGTGTTGTATTTACGCACGTCGAATGATTCAATCTTGAATTGCTCCATTGTTGAATCATCGACTGTAGCAGCTTGAGCTTTAGTAGATTTATTAGCAGCCATAGTTGTTTTCTTGATGAGTGTTTCGCTTTTAGCTGCGTCAGCATTAGTCAAAAAAATAAATCCCACTCTGTATGAGCGAGATTTTCTGTAAAATCAGATGATTTGTGATTATTTTGCTAATAAACGTTCGCGTTGTAGCCAAGTACGTTTGTTGACTTCGAGTAGTTCTTCTAAGTCTTTGTTGAAGTGCTTAATGGAATAGTCAACCATTTGTTGTACACTGTATTTGAGGTTTTCCACTGAGCCGAACGTAGCAATAAATCGAGCTTTAAAAGCATCCCATTGTGTTTTATTCCAGTTAGTCTGTGACTGTGCTTGGATAGTTTTACCCCAGGTTTCTTGTAGCCCGTAGTAGACTGCTTTAAACTTACGCTCGTTGTAGTCAGCAATTTTGTAAATACCCATTGCGTTGTCATCAATTAAACTAACTTTTTTGGTTTTAGTAGCCATAATTTTTATCTCCTATGTGAGAGTTACTTCTTAAAGAATTGAGCGTTAGCTATAGTGCTTTCTCTTCTTTATTTGGACGTAAGTCCGTGTAAAAAATAACAATCTTAAATTGGAAATGAATGCTAACGCCTCGGCTACTATCCTGTTTTCAAAAATTTTCCAATAGAGATAGAGTAGCAAGCCTGTTAACCCGCAGAGTTAACCCACCGAAAGTATGTCTGGATTAAGGAAGATACTTTAGTTAGTGTATGAAATATAAAGTTGACCGTTTCTCAGGTAAAGACGAAGGGTGATTTACTTCAGGAAAGCTAACGATTCATGCACTGAGGTCAATAGAAGTTTCAAATTCTGGGTAATAATATGAACTGGATGGCTTACACATACTGTCACATACTGTTCGTAGATAATAAGCCGATACTCGCAAGTTGATTTGAGCAGAGATAATGAAACATGGGGTTGTAGTGACAACAGGTTGCGGATACAAGCTCATCAATAATGGGCACGATACACGATTGATTCAGCACTATCTAAGACACAAGAACACTCAGCATACAGTGTGCTACACAGAGTTATCTCCACAATATTTTAGTGATTTCTGGCAAGATGCCGGGTGTCTTGAGGAGATTGTATTGAACTAGCAGTTTCACTCACAGCTTCTCGCAACCGCTCCACATCGCGCATCGGTGGTGCGCCAAACAGCCGCTTGTACTCCCGGTTGAAGTGCGAAGCATCGTCATACCCCACCCGGTAGGCAGCACTGGTAGCGTCAAGGTTTTCCCCCAGCATCAGACGGCGAGCCTCCTGAAGTCGCAGTTGTTTCTGGAACTGCAAGGGACTCATTGCCGTGACCGATTTGAAGTGGTGGTGAAAGCCTGACACACTCATACCTAACTCTCGGGCGATGTCTTCAATCTTGATCGGCTGGTTGAAGTCTTTCCGCAGTCGATCGACGGCTCTGGCGATGTAGTGCGTGTAGCCACCCAAAACAGCAATCTGACGCAGCCGAGCACCTTGCTCTCCCATCAGGAGTCGGTAGATAATCTCCTGCTTGATCAGGGGTGCAAGCACATGCGCTTCAGCCGGGGAATCGAGCAGTCTGACAAGCCGCACCACAGCATCCAACAGGTCTGCATTCAATGGACTAACATTGATCGCTTTGACACTAGCACCCCTTTGGGCTGAAGGATAGCCTGCCTCAACCATGACTGAACCAACCAGGGTAGGGTCGAGATCGAGACGAAGACCCAGGTACGGTTTTTCCTGGGTTGCTTCTAGAATTCGGCTGGCAATCGGCAGTTCGACCGTCCCCAGCAAATAATGCATTGGGTCGTACTGATAGCGATCGCTGCCTAGAAGGACTTCTTTGCTGCCTTGAGCAATCACACAAAAGGCAGGAATAGAGACATTATGAAAGCATTCCGAAGGGGAAGAGGAACGGTTGAAGTGCAATCCTTTCAGTGGCTCGATCGCTCCATCTTGACGAATCGCTTGAGCAATTCGCTCCGTTAGTTCCTCTCGGTTGGCTTGCGCTCGGTCTGCCTCGCGAAGAGTCTGAAGGTCATTCATCAAGGCTCTACCGGACTTTTCACTCGTTCTTGCAACGTTCATTTCTAATACCGATTTAAACAAACTTTTGGATACATCAAGCTTCGGCAAGGGTTTGGTAGTACCAGCCCTGTATAAGAATCTAGCGTGACTTGATCTGAAACGAGTGTAAGGCGTGCAGGATTGTACAACGATCTTAGACGATCGTTCTATTGCTTGCCTTTCAGGATTCATAGAATGAAGTTAAAGCAATGAAAAGTGATTCCGGCTTCTGGTAAGCGTCTGGACTTTTATCCAAGAGAAAACTCAGGTTTGTTTGGTCAATCGCTTCTCAGAATTGCACAAGAAGCATCATCCCAATCCACAGTAGGCATCACTCACTGTAGGAAAGCTTTGCATGACTAAGCACAAACATGGAGGAACAGAAATGAAACGTCTCACGATGCCTGTTATGGCATTTTCCTTATTGGCTTTGGGGTTTGCGCAGGCAGGGCATACACAAGTCTCATCTGGCGATCGCTTACAGAAAGTGGAGATCACGCGGAACGGTTCGCAGCCTTCCACTGAAGGATCTGCCGACTATTTCACGGGTTCTGTCCGCATCAATCCTCTTTTTCCGGTGCACGAGCCGTCACGCGCATCTGGCGCAAGTGTCACCTTCGGGCCAGGTGCCCGAACCGCATGGCACACCCATCCCTTGGGGCAAACCCTTATGTGACGGTTGGAGTTGGCTGGGTTCAGCAATGGGGCGGTCAAATTCAGGAGATTAGACCTGGTGATGTCATCTGGATTCCACCCGGAGTGAAACACTGACACGGAGCTACAGCCACCACAACCATGACTCATATTGTCATTCAGGAACAGCTCGACGGTAGGGCTGTGGACTGGATGGAACAGGTCAGCGATGAGCAGTATAGAGGAAGAGCTTAATGCTTTGGAGAGGGTTTCCCACCAAGGGGAAAAATTGCCAGAAAAGAATGCTGATTTTGGTTCTCGCCCTGTTGATGTCCCTGAGTTACTCAGCCTGCCGTGCCGATAACAGTATGACCATTAGCCCCCCGTCAAAGATACCAAATGAAATATCAACTGAGCAGGCAAACAGAATGAAGATAAACATCAAGGCCGGAAACGAAGTCGTTACAGCCACTTTGATCGACAGCAAAACCACTCAGGATTTTATTTCCCTGTTGCCATTAACGCTGACGTTAGAAGATTACGCGAGAAATGAAAAAATCAGTTATCTGTCAAAAAAATTATCTACAGAAGATGCACCCCCAGGCAGTGATCCGGCTGTTGGAGATATTGCTTATTACGCTCCCTGGGGGAATTTGGCGATGTTTTATAGAGATTTTGGATACTCCAACGGACTCGTTATCCTCGGAAAAATAGATGGTGCCATCGATGCTTTTAATGTGCCTGGTTCTGTAAAAGTGACAATCGAGCTTCAATCGCAATAAAGAGGGTACGGAAATGAAACTGCTGACGACGACTATCGAACCGAAGCGAACCCGCTAGATAAACCCACACCTATGGACAACTGAATGAAACACAGCGTTTTAATACCAACCCTCTTGATTAGTGCAATCTGCACAACGGCAGCATTCGCGCTCGACAAAACACAGATCTCGCGTCAGAGATCCCAAGCACCCGTACAACAGTCTGCTGTGGTCAAGGGGGCGGACAACTTCTATAAGAGCGATAAAGTAACTATGCAAAAGATTACGTTCAAAAACCAATACAACATGAAGGTTGCGGGGAATCTCTTCATTCCCAAAACCTTGAATCAGAACGCTAAGAATCCGGCAATCATTGTCGGACATCCAATGGGCGCAGTCAAAGAACAAAGCGCAAATCTGTATGCCCAAAAACTGGCTGACCAGGGATTTGTCACTTTGTCCCTCGATTTATCCTTCTAGGGCGAGAGTGAGGGGCAGCCCCGCAACGTTGTTTCGCCAGATATTTATGCCGAGGATTTCAGTGCGGCGGTCGATTTTCTGAGTACCCAGTCATTCGTTGACAGGAACCGGATTGGCGTTCTTGGGATTTGCGGTAGCGGTAGCTTCGTCATCAGCGCCGCCAAGATCGACCCGCGCCTGAAGGCCATTGCGACAGTCAGTATGTACGATATGGGTGCAGCCAACCGTAACGGGCTGAGGCATTCTACGACCCTCGAACAGAGAAAAAAAGTCATCGCAGAGGCGGCTGAACAACGCTATGCGGAGTTCACGGGCGGCGAGATCAAATATACAAGCGGAACTGTGCATGAACTGAACGAGAACTCCACCGCTATTGAGCGTGAATTTTACGATTTCTACCGCACTCCCAGAGGCGAGTACACCCCCAAAGGTTCGTCGCCGAAAGTGACAACACACCCGACGCTTACCAGCAACGTCAAATTCATGAACTTCTACCCGTTCAACGACATTGAGACGATTTCGCCTCGTCCGATGCTGTTCATCACGGGGGACAACGCACATTCGAGGGAGTTCAGCGAAGATGCCTACAAACGCGCAGCCGAGCCAAAGGAACTCCACATCGTGCCGAATGCGGGACATGTCGATTTGTACGATCGGGTGAACCTGATCCCGTGGGACAAGCTTGCATCCTTTTTCAATCAGCACCTCAGTTGGTAAGCGAGCAACTAGCAACAAGATTTAGAAGAGGAGGATCAAAATGCAGTACAAGCATATCGGGCGCACCGGGCTGCTGGTCAGTCGGCTCGCTCTGGGTACCATGAATTTCGGCATGGTAACGGACGAGTCCACCAGCTTCGAGATCATGGACGAGGCTCTGGAGACCGGAATCAACTTCATCGACACCGCGGATGTGTACGGTGGCCCGCAGTCCCCGGACATGGAGCAGGGCTACGGCATCTCCGAGGAGATCATTGGGCGGTGGCTGGCCCAAAGCGGGCGGCGTGAGCGGATTGTCCTGGCAACCAAGGTGTACCAGCCGATGGGTACCGGGTCAAACGATCGCCACCTTTCGGCGTACCACATCCGAAAAGCCTGCGAGGACAGCCTGCGTCGCTTGCAGACCGATCACATCGACCTCTACCAGATGCACCACATTGATCGACACACACCTTGGGAGGAGATTTGGCAGGCAATGGAACTTCTGGTACAGCAAGGCAAGGTGATCTACGTCGGCAGCAGCAACTTCGCTGGCTGGGATATCGCTACTGCACAATGCGCCGCCAAGGGTCGCCACTTCATGGGCTTGGTGTCCGAGCAGAGTCTCTATAACCTGAACGCCCGCACGATTGAACTGGAGGTGATCCCTGCCTGTCGGCACTATGGTCTGGGTGTCATTCCCTGGAGTCCTCTCGGTGGTGGGCTACTGGGCGGGGTGTTGAATGCCGTCGAGGGTCGCAGAGCCGACTCGCGAATGCAGCAGCAGATTAAGCAGCATCTTGAGCAGCTAAAGTCTTATGAAGCACTATGTCAGGAGCTTGGTGAAAGCCCTGCGGATGTCGCACTGGCCTGGCTGTTGCACAATCCTGCCGTCACGGCTCCGATCATCGGGCCACGCACCGTGGAGCAAATAACTGGGAGTCTGCGGGTCTTAGAAATATCCCTTTCGGACGAGACACTCCGGCGGCTCGACGAGATCTGGCCCGGCCCCGGTGGCGAGGCACCTAAAGCCTACGCCTGGTAGAATGGAGCGCCATTGAAAAGGCAGTTCCGTGTGCTTCCTACTGTTGAACAGTCTGTTGAGTTACTTAACAAAACGAGGAATAAGATGATTAAAGACAAAGTTGTGATTATTACCGGCGCATCATCAGGGATTGGTGAAGCAAGTGCGAAATTGCTTGCAAGTAAAGGCGCTAAAGTCGTATTAGGTGCACGACGCGAGCAGCAATTGAGACCACTGGTTGATGAAATTCAAAAAGCTGGCGGACAAGCCGTCTATCAGGTGATGGATGTGGTTAACTCATCTGATAACGCTGCGATCGTCAAGCTTGCCAAGGAAACATTTGGAGGCGTTGATGTTATTTTCTTGAATGCTGGCATAATGCCAAATTCTCCACTTTCTGCATTGAAAACTGATGAATGGAATCAAACAGTTGATGTCAATATCAAGGGTGTACTAAATGGTATCGCTGCTGTGTTGCCAACGTTTATTAGCCAAAAGTCTGGGCATGTGATCGCAACTTCATCGGTTGCTGGATTAAAAGCTTATCCAGGTGGTGCGGTGTATGGTGGGACGAAATGGTTCGTGCGCGATTTCATGGAAGTTTTACGCATGGAGTCTGCTCAAGAGGGGACTAACATTCGTACTGCGACAATTTATCCTGCTGCAATTAACACTGAGTTGTTAGATCGGATTACCGACCAAGATGTGGTTGAAAAAATGACACAGTTGTATGAGCAATATGGCATCTCACCAGATCGAGTCGCCAATGTTGTGGCGTTTGTAATTGACCAGCCAGAAGACACAAACGTGAATGAATTTACGATTGGCCCAACCACGCAGCCTTGGTAAGAATAGTGCGGTTGTTTAGACTCTCGTGCGATCGCGTCCTCGCTCCCTTTGCGTTTTCCGATGCTACCTGTGAATTCTGCCATAAAGGAATTCACACCGCTTGCGTACATGGTGGTTTTTGGGGAACTATAAATGATGGTGAACTGTTGTCAGCATTCGAGGGAAAGAAGCGATCGCGGCGGTGAAAGAGATGAGTTGACTTCTAGCCATCCATTACTTACAGAGAGTTGTCCGAGACTAGACTACCTTGCTGTAAAGAAGGATCATTTTTCTTCTCTTCTTCTAGAAGTGCTTCAATTTGAGCAAAAAGCTTATTAATTTTTTTTAGCTTTTTCTCATCATTCCAAATTTTACTTTTTCTAAGTGCTTTGTATATTTTGTCAGCTTTTTCTTTTTGCTCTTGGTTATGAGATGATGGCTTACTTTCTGACTGTTGCTGAAGAATATTTCCTACTAGAATCCTAATTTCAGATAGTGATAAACCTTCTGCGATCGCTTTATTTAAAACTTTCTGTCTTTCATCATCATTTTTTACCCGGTTGATTTCCTTAGCTTTTGTGTATTCAATTTCGCCTTTTTGCAATGCAGTTTGGATATCTAAATGGAGTTTGAGTAAAGGAAGACGATTGGCTACAAATGACTGCCAAGTAATTTTTCCTAACTTCGAGAATACATCTTGTATGATTCGTCCTTCTTCACTAACCATAACGTTATGGTTAGAATTTCCTTTGATTTCATTATTCATATCATAAAGCAGCTTTACTACTGTCTCTTGGTCAATATCGAGTTCTTCAGCAAGTAGTTCAAGAATTCCAATAGTTTCTTCATAAGTATTGAGATCTTCCCTTTGGAGGTTTTCAACTAAGCGGAGTTTCCGAGCTTTTTTCTCGTCGCACTCAATAATGAATACAGAAATTTCCTCAAATCCTGCAATTTCACAAGCTTTGAGACGGCGTTCACCAGCGATCAGTTCATACTTGTCTTCTTGAATCTTTCTAACAGCTATGGGTTCTAATAAACCCACTTCCTTAATGCTATCGGCAAGCGATTTAAGTTTTACAGGGTCAAAATAGCGACGGGGCTGACTTGGCGGAAGGATAATTTGAGATAAGGGTAAAGTCGAATCGGATAAAGATTTTTCTTCGTCATCTCCAAATAAATTATCCAGTCCGGTTAGTTTTTCTAGTTCGCGTCTTTGGCTCATAGTTGAATGATGTATTTTGTAATTTCTTCGAGTATGCTAACTGCGGGGTGGTTTTTTTTGTGGAGTGCAAGTGGTAGATGTGCCTGGGTTGCGTCAGGAAAAGCTGTTGATTTAGGAATGGGGGCAGTAACGTGTATCCGTCCTTCAACCTGTTGTTTAATTTCTTCCAGTATTCCTGTGTCTTGAAGATTACGATTATCGTATTTGGTTGGAATTATACAGGCAATTTGTAATTTTTGGTGTCCTCCTTTTTTGAGTCGGGCAATTGTTTCTAGCAGTTGGTTGGTGCCAAGATAGCACTTATATTGCGTTTCAACAGGAATAATAACGTGTGAAGCAGCTACTAAGCTCATAATGCTTAGGATTCCTAGAGAAGGCGGACAATCAATCAAAATATAATCATACTGGTCAAGTACATTTGAAAGCGCAAATTTGAGCCGTTGGCGGTTGTCGATGGTCAGGTCATGGAAAATTTTTTGCTCCGTACCTGCTAATTGGATATTTGTTGGTACAAGGTGCATTCCGTGAATTGGTTTTTCCCATATATAAAGAGGAGTTTCTTCAGCGATCGCACCATAAATAGTTTGCTCGGTTTCAAGCTTGACTTCCCCTAATCCCATAAAGGCTGTTAGCGATGCCTGTGGGTCCATATCCACAAGCAGTACACGGTGTTTTTTAGCAAGGTGGTATCCAAGATTGTGTGTAATTGTCGTCTTAGCCGCACCACCTGACTGATTAAAAGTTGCGATTATTTTGGTTGATGACATATGTTGCTGAAGCGATTTTTTAAATCCATGTCAGCGATTCTACCAAACAGTGGATTTTTATTCTGGATTTTTGTAAAAAAAATAATGCTAAGACCAACAAGTAAACCTGTCTGCACTAGCATTATTCAGTTAATTGGTTCTAAAATGGAGGTTCTTCGTCTAGGTCTTCATTTGTCGAAGTAACGTTATCTTCGAGTAGTTCCTTGGCAAAATCGGGAGTTTCAGGCGAGTGAGAGTTTTTGCTAACTTGGGTGAGTTCGTTAATAGGTTGTGCTGAGATAAAATTTCTAATTACGAATGTGGCAATCTTTTCTTTGTACTCACCCCTGTTATCTATTACTAAATCAAGATATCCTTCTGCTGTACCATGTACGCCTTCCCCCTGTTCGTTGATGACGACAGCAGGTGCGCCCTTGGAACGGAATGGTATCTCGTCAGTAACGACTCCTTCCTTGGAACGATAGTAGAATTCAGCAATCCCAAAAGCAATCAAGGAACCTTCTTTGTCGTGGGTTGTGTTCACTGACTTAAGATTAATAGTTGCAGTATTATGAATCATGGTCGTTTGGTTTGTAGATTGATTAGATGGTTTATCGCCTACGATTTATACTGCATAGGCGATTTGTAATTTCCTAGAAATTCGCGTTAGCTACAGCCTGTGTTTCGTTTGGTGTAGAAGTAGATGTAGATTCTTCCCTACGAGGTGAACCCAATAATTCGATAGCGTTGATTGTGATTACAGGCTTTTGCCGCATAGTGCCAGAATTTTTATCAGCCCAACGATCAAATCCAAACTCGCCAGTAATTGCAATCTGAGTTCCCTTACGAACGTAATTTCCAATCACTTCTGCTTGATTTCCCCAAGCGACTAAATCAAACCAAAGGGCTTGCTCACTTCTGTAGGGTGGTCTTACTGCAATAGAGATTGAAGCCTTAACTGCACCCGACTCGAAAAATTTTAGGTCAGGTTCTTGTCCACATCTGCCAACTAGCATGACTTTGTTGATATAGTTCATAGCGCGAGGATTTATATATTTCTCCTATTGCTGCGTCAGCATTAGTTCTTGTAGGATTTATTGTTTTGACGAGTTGTTTTATATAAAGCACACCTTATTCATACTTATGAATTATTTTTTGTTCCTGTTTCTCATTGCATTGCGGTTTTTACTAAGGAACGAGAAGTTACCCTGTGCTATGGTGGTATCGCAATTATCGTGGTATGTGTCTAAAAATTACAAGTAATGACCTATGCTTGAATATTTTCTCCTGAAGCGAGTAAGTATTTGTAAGCTGATGCTCTTGGCTTTGATGTGGATACAGTTCGATGAAGACAGCCAAAATCAGCTAACTCCTGACTACTCCTCTCCTTTGCAAGTAGAAAATCTTACGTGGTTAGGAGAAACATCTGTTGGAGAAGAAGTTGAGCATTTTTGTGATGTTTCTAATACTGCTAGAATAGGCGTTTGGGGAGATATTCTAGAACTGAAGTTAGTAGATTTAATTGCTGATTTACCGACTTGTTTGCACGATGCTTCATGGTTTGCTCTACTGGCAATTACTATGATGTTGGTGGATAAGGAATTAGAGGGGATATGCGTACACCCACAAGATGAGTATTTTGCCCGGACTCTTGCGCTTGAAAGTTTGGCAGATTTGGGTGATTCTTACTTAGCCAAAGGTCATCCTTATTTAGATTTTCCTTTATCATTAGAAGACGCTAAATCATTACTGCCAGTTAATAGAAAGCAAGAGCTAGAAATCAAATTAGAGAAATTCCTTATTGATACTTATGAACATGATTTTGACGATGAAGCACCGGATATTAGTGAATTTTCATCCATTTATTTGAAAGATATTTTAAAAGAGTTTTTTGTTGAATCTGACTGGCAAGATGATATCAATCAAGAGGCAGTTGCACGGCTTCAAGAGAAGTATGGTTCACAGTATTCAGAAGGTGCATTCTCTCCTAAAACTAAGGAACACGAGCGTTGGGGCAAAACCCTTGTTTTTCTCAAACAGTTTATAGGTCTGGATTCTAATTTTATCGAAAGCCAAAGCGATTTGTTCCTTGATGAATCTCAAGCAGCTGATTTACCTGATTACTTCTGTATTAAGTCTTATTTAGAGCGTTGGCAAGACCGAACAGTTGTCTTATCCAGGTTGGTTCATACTTTAGTTTATTTTTTGCTGGTAGGGCAAAATTATCATCCTAGTCATTTGGAAGATTTGATGGCTATTCCGGCTTCTTCACGGGCTATATCCAGCCTACAAGCTTGTTTAGGTGTAGCTGCTTACAGAAGTGGTTATTACATGGCTGCTTCAAATATTCCTGAATCAGAAGTTGGGCGGAACTGGTTGCTACAAAAAGCTTTCCCTAACCTGCTTGAGTTTTATCAAACAGGTCGTTTGAAGGGAAAACAATAATTAATATTCTGCTGTTGGGTTAATAAATACAAATTTATTTTTATGAAAAAATATTTATTTATAGGATTATTCTTACTGGTTGGATGTTCATCTCCAGAAAAAGAAAATAAAGTTTCAGCTATAGAATCGAATCCTTCACCTACACCTTCATTATCCTCAGCTAATGTTAATAATGCTACGTCGTCACTAAATCCTGAAGCGTTGCCTGATTTATCAAATAAAGAGAAACTTGGAGAAGTTAGTGCAGAAAACGACTTAATTGACTCGTTTTATTTTGATGGTAATGGTGTAAAAGTAAGTTTGACTGTAGCGGCTGATAAAGCTTGTTTTCTCTACGTGCGGCGCGACCGTGTTGGTGAGGTTGAGATTGAGTCACTACGGCGCGAGAAGTTAGGTCTGTGGCGTTCGTATAATACTCAGCGTCTTCTGACTCAACCTGCTGGCAATAGACTAAGCGTTTATTCATCAAGTGAGGAACTTTCTTCTAATTATGAAGATCCTGCCATATCACCAGAAATTCTTGTAGCAGCAAAAGAATTGAAGGAGCGTGCAAAATCATTTAAATTACTTTTGCGTCAGGATTTAAAGGCAAGTGAATCAGCAAGACGACTTTATGTCAATCAGTGTCAGAAATTAGGCAATTTTTATTATAAGCAAGAACTCCCTCCTCTCACGGACAAAGAGAGGAAGGAATTTAGGAGGAGTGTTGAAAAAAGTACTAACAATTAGTTATTAAAACAGTGATAATTGCTCCATCTTAGTATTACTTTCAGTTGAAGTTGCTGTAACAGGGTGTTTGTTGTTATTTGAAGACTTCTTACCCCATCCCTCTTTCGCCGCGTGTTTGACTACACGAGAACGAATATCAGCAGCCAGGGTTTCATAATCAGAGCGGATTTTGTCATACGAAACCGGAGTGGTACCAATCTTCTCCCAGAGGTTTTCGTAGTTGAAATTCTTGAAAGGTCTGTGCCTGACAAGGGCATCATAACTTGCCCAGAGGTAAACATCTGTCCATTGGGATGATAGCGGCACTTCAAAAGCAATTGGCATCATCAGTGCAACAACTTCGCTACTAGAGGCGAGTTTACCTACTTCTCCCTTGTCTATCTCTTGTAAAGCTGCATCTAATCTATCAACTGCGATCGCGCGCCAAACCCAGGACGGAACTGTCTGTTGCCAGCCGTTCTGCTGAGTTACAACTGGCCCGGCGATGTATTGAACAATTTCACGGCTTGCTCCTGCTAGATCGAGTAGGCTGGCTGTCATAGCTTTGTTAATCCCTTGGCTGCTTAGTAACTGAAGTATTTTTCTAGTGCTAGGGGTTAATATTTCGCTAGCTTTTTGACTTTTACTGTTACGGATAGTTTCTTCGACATCAAATAAACTGTGCTGCTGGTTCATATCTTTTATGTGTAAACAAATACTGCCAGCTAGAAATACTTCTAACTGGCAGTGCTTTTTGATAATGAGTGTGTTTTGTTATGGCAGAAGTAGGCTATCCCAAACACTTCTGGGCGTAACGTGATGCAGCAATTGCTTTCTTGCTTGGGTGAATTTAGCTAGTAGCTTAGTGCTTTTTAATTTCTGCCACCAGTTGTATTGCAGGTAGGTAAGCAACCATAACTGCGTCTGGTGATTCCAGCTTGAGATGGAGTTACTCAAACTGAGTGCGTTGAGAATATCGTCAGGAGGCACTTCCAGTTGACTTGTGATTTCTTGTGAGATGGAAGCTAACATTTTAATATTGGCGATCGCTTGACCAGGACTGCCGGAACTGATAGCTAGTATTTTTTCTGTTGCCTCAATCTGTTGGTCTTTAAGGACAGAAATAACCTCCTCGTCAGTTAACCTTTGGAAAGGTATGATTTGACACCTACTCTTGATAGTGGGTAATAGTTTTTGAGGATAGGATGATATCAGAATAAACGTTCCAGTTTTGGGTTCTTCCAGCGTCTTGAGAAGTTTGTTAGCGGCAGTAGGGTTGAGCATATCTGCTTCATAGATAATCACCACCTTTTGCTTGCCCTCAACTGCACTAGTTGAGAGAAATTCAATTACCTCGCGCACCTGTTCTACTCGGATAGCAGGTACACCTTTCTGCTGGGAGGTGTTTTCGGTATAGGTTGGTTTAATTTGTAAGATGTCTAGATGTTTAGATTCTCCTGCGCTCGCCGTCCCTTGCCCGTCTCCTTTAGGAGAAGGCAGGTGTTTCGCCATCGCGGAGCGACTTCCTCTTGAGAGTATTGCATTTGCGAATGCCAGAGCAGTTTTTCCTTTGCCCACTCCCTCAACTTCGTTGCTAAATAGGTATGCGGGAGCGCTTTTGAGTTCCGTTTCGATTTGTAAAAGTAAGGTAAGGTTGTTTTTCAGTTTTTGAATGCCTACAAACTTGATTTCATCTTTGAGGTAATACAATCTTTTAGGGTTTTTCAGTTCGGCTATTTCTGCAATCTTCATATCAGATAACTTAGCTTCTACGCCAGCTTTAGTTATTAGCCAAGTGCGAAAAATTGACGTAAGCGTTGCTACTATTTTGAGTGGATGTTCATTACTATCTAGTAGTTTATCCACCTGCGTTATTGCCAAGGTTGAATGATTTCTTAACATAGCCATAGTAAGCTTTTGGTAGTCAGTATTGTGATTACTAACTAATTGTTTTATTTCCTCAAAGCCAATAATTTTTTCACTTGCATAGACAGCAAGTTTAGCAAATTCGCTATCGGCTCGTGCAGTGTTATTGCCAATTGCTTCGACTAGATAATCAGTCACATCCGGTGTAAGTTTAACTTGATGGATAGCTGCATACTTCCCTATCAAATTAACTATCCCCTTTTTATCCCAGCAAGGAACGAGAGGAAACTCTTCTTGTTGAGCATATTTTAGGATAGTTTTTACTACTGTTCTACGGGAATCTGGCTTTTTGTTACTAGTAATTAAAAGAATGTTACTTGCAGGTATTCGAGAAAGTTGATTTTCAAGTTCTTGGTTATTATCCTCATTTGATAAACTTCCAATTAAATGCTCGCTGTCTGTATGAACAATTTTATTACCCTCTCCAAAGGGTAAAGTCATAACCTCAGTAAAAACCTTGCCAGCAATATTTTTCTCATTTCCAGATAGCTTGATGTAGTTAAAAGCTTTCCATTCAGCATGAACATTTTGATTCACTAAATGGTTGATTTTTTGATTGAGCGAATAGGTATCTTCGCCGTAGTATAGGTATACTGGCATCACAAATTAGATAAACATCTAATTATTATGCGTTAGTTATAAGCAGTGGTTAAAAAAAGAAGAGTTAGTATTAACTCTATCCGCTTGCTTTGTATTTGTTATGTAGTGACCAGTAAACACTTACTTAAGTTTGGACTGGTTGTACGAAATTTTGAATTGAGTCTTTCTCAATATGGTTCTCTACTGGTTTATTACACAAGTATTCGCGCCAAGAATCTAACTGTTGAAGATACTCTATTACTCCACTAGAACCAGTTAACTCGTATAGTGTAATAGCTGTTTCCCATTCCTTTAAGCTGGCTTGTTTCTCTGAGAGCATTTTGACTATAGCTTCTGGAAGTTTAGTGTCTTTACCAGTATCTAAATTTAGCTGCGGTGTGTTTTCTAGTAATGTTTATTGTCCAGATAGAGTAACACCATCATCTTCTATATTTGTAGTATGAAATTTAACACTAATCTCTGATAAAGGAAGAGTATATTGAAGAAATTTTTTAACTTTTTTGGTTTTAGTATTTCTCCTTTTTGGTTTAATGATAACTGGGTTGTTTGGTTCTGGAACTTCGTAACATTGGGGGAGTTCTAGAGAGAGTTGACCTGTTAAGTGCCATGATGCACTTCGTTTTTCTGGTGGGGTAATGCGGTAGGAGAACTCAGATGTTTTCCTGGGATCGCCAGACTTTCTTAGTTTGACCCACATGTTGTAGCTGATAATTCCTTGGATGTAACTTTTTGGGTCTAATATTACTGGGTTTGTGTTTTCCCACCACTCAATTTGAACTACGCGATCGCCATCTAATTCGTAGATAGTTCTAACTCTGGCATTAGGATGAGACGAAAGGAATGAATTTACCCAAGCCCTTTGTTTTTTATTTAGCCTGGGCTTGCGAGAAGAGGATTTATTTTTCATTAGTTACAGACAAGTGAGAATGTATGAATTTGAAAAACCTTTATATTTAGTGCCTTCAAAATTTACCTAAAATCTCAACTTTGTTTATTTAGAAAAGAGATAACTGACGCTTGTTACTTTCTAGTGTTGCAGGAGCAGCTATTTTGAGGATTTCTTCTCGCTTTTTTTCAATCAAGTGAAGATAGTATTGACGTGAATAACTTTCATTACTGCTGATATTAGTTATGCCGCTAATTCCGTAATAGTAAGTTACTACATCTCCAGGTTTCCCTAGTTTGAGGATTTCTTTTTCGCCCTCTTTAATCTTGCGTGTGATTGCAAGTTTTTCTTTTGGATATTCCCTTGATAAAATCTGGGATTTGATGTGTACATAATAGTCTTCTGCTGCTGATACATTTTGAATTAGCAGGGCTAAATACTCAATAGAAAACTCTTTCTCCAGTTGAGAGTGATCGCGGTTGCGCCAGTTGCCTTTAGTGATGATTTTCCCGTCTGGAAGCCATAAAAGGTAATTTTTGGTTCCCCGTTCAGGGATAAACATAGCGTCGGCGATAAACTCTAGCTTGACAGTTATCCCTTCAGGTAATTGAAATTGAAGTAAACTACGTACCTCTTCTGGGTTGGGATGGGTGAAAAACACTCCATCAGTGTCAACTTCCACAGGAGTACCACCGTGCCGAGTGATAATTTCAATCATTAGCTTGAGTACTTTTCGACTGTAGGCTGTAACTAATGCAGCAGCCTCCATATCATTGAAGGCGAGTTCAGAGGTGCCTAAGAATCCAAACTCGGAGTTAGCTAAAACCTTGACGGATTCTCTTTTTTCCTTAGCAGCAACATCTCCAGCAGATGCAAGTTGTTCCAACCTAAATTTTTCATTCACTAAATATTGCAGGATACTTAGCCCAATACGTTCTGTATCCTTAATTGAGCAAATACCCTTATCTAGCATTGCCCAAGGGTGCATTGAGCTAATATCTGCATATCCAACCCTTCTATACAGTCCAGGAATAGAGTAAGCCATCCCTCCCTGAAATTTGTACTTGCGATCGGGTTTTGGTTTATAACCTGGATAATGATGCTCAAATATTCGCTCCCATTTAGTACCATTACCAGCAAGTGTTAGCTGCTGGAGATTCATTTCCGGTACAATTAGTGCTTCGTAATAGTATGAGGGTACAAGTCTATTCGCAATTAGCCGGGTGTCTTCGAGGTCGTACACAAGATACTCTTTCAGACGTTTCCATCCCTTACTGTTGGGGCCATCTTTCCAACAATCGAGGATTTCCTCATAGGGAAGAACTAGCCTAGTGTTCTGGCGTAGTCTCATGTCCAATACAGCCTTTTTGAGCGATCTGCCGTTAGTTAGCTTTTTGGCTATGAAATCCCACCTGAGAACGCAGATATAAATGTCTACGTGTTGGCTATTTCGGATGAACACCTCCTGAATTTTTAGTGGCTCGCCCCGTACTTGGGCGGTACGAATAGTCCGAGATTTGGATGCAACTTTAAATGGGTGTTTTATACCGTGCAAGTTGCATCGAGTAATAATAAATGGAATATCAAATGCCATCCCGTTATATGTGAAAATAACATCTGGATTTCTTTTATTGAGATGGTTGATAAATTTGGTCAGTATTTTAGCTTCTGAGATATCCATGAAAATAGTAGAATATCCCCTTGAATCCATACAACCAATAGCATAAATACGGCTTTCAAATGGGTTTATTCCTGCTGTTTCGATATCAACAAATATTTGTGAAAGTTCCTGATACGGCTTGAGTTGTATTTTAGGCTGCCAAGGTTTTATTGGAGAGGGATCTTGCCAATAAATGTTTAGTTTGTCTTCATCGACAACGATTATCCCTCTAGATTTTTTCACAAAATCTCTGTGGTTATAACTCATTAATTAGAGATTTCCCTAATTCATGTTGATATTAATTTTTAACTATCAACTTAACTGCGTATGCTGCTGTGGTAGTAAATGTTAATTTATTTGGTTATTTGATTGAATACAGAAAGAAATATAGGGTTATAACTATAGTTATAACCCTCCTTAAACTGAACTTCCCCCGGTGCAAATGTACTAAACAGACCTTAAACCCTTGCTACGCAATAAACCTAGCTCTTGATGCACATATTAGTGTACCCATGTAAGCCCTGGAGCTATTGGTACAAATGGGGTAAGCTAAAAATCGGGGGTCAACGCCTCAAATTCGCTCCGCAAGACCCTTTGACAATTTGTACCCAGTAAAGGCGAATCAAAAAACCTTGAAAGTCGCTCTGGTTAACAGTTAGCTCTTTTTGCTTGGGGGGAAGTTCAGCTTAAAGTTAAGCTTGCTGTAATTGTTTTTGTTGCAGCTTTTGGACAGCTTCTACCCAAGCAGGTGCCTTTTTACCATTAATAGGTGTCAGCTTTTGCCAGTGTTCTTGTAACTGGGCTTGTGTTAAGTGGGGTAACTGTTCCTTACCCCAGTTAATCGTATCTTGAGCAGTTTTCCAATCTTTCCAGGGTTGTGATTGGTGACTACCCTTGTTGGTTGGCACTATCTCGATAAGTGTAGCTTCCAACCAAAGGTGCGCGTCTTCATCCCGTATGAGATTTTAGCGTGCCATTAAGATTGCGATCGCATTTCGGATCTGGTCGATATTCCACAACTGCGAGATACTTACTAATTCCTCCCAGGTGTCCTCTTCTATCTGTGTAATATGTCTGCCATTGGGATTAGTTTTGCACACAAGTAAGTCTTTGAGGAAACTGACAAGACTTGTATGAATGGCAGTTGGCTGTTTACCAGATTCAATCCAATCTTGAAGGATACCTAAATTGCCCGTAATTTCTCCTTTGATGATATTTTCACAGACGGTGAGTAGATCGTATTCTGGAATAGTGCCTGATAGTTCCCAAACCCAGTTAGAGGTAATTTCCTCTTCACCTAGTAAGGTTAGCTGATCTAAAAGTTTGAGTGAGTCGCGTAGATGTCCCTTGTTTGCTTTAGCTACGGTGGTAACTGCTGATGGCGCAATGTTGATACTTTCTTGGTGAGATATTTGTTCTAGGTAGCTTGCAACTAGCGAGACAGGAACTCTCTTAAAGTCAAACTTTTGGCAACGGGAGACAATGGTTTCTGGAACTTTGTGTAACTCGGTTGTGCAGAAGATAAATACTACATGACGGGGAGGGCTTTCAATGGTTTTGAGGAGTGCTTGCCACGATTGGCTACTTAAGGCATGACATTCATCAATAATAAATATTTTGAATCTACTCTCCACTGGTGCAAATTGGGTAGTGGATATAAGCTCTCGGATCAGTTCTACCCCACTATTGCTTGCTGCATCCAGTTCGGTTACATCAACAGAAGAAGATGCCGTAATTCCCTTACATGAATTGCATTCTCCACAGGGCTTAGTTGTCGGCTCATTGCTTGACTGACAGTTGAGGGATTTAGCGATGATGCGGGCGGTACTGGTTTTACCTGTACCTTTGGGACCGCTAAATAAGTAAGCAGGTGCAATCTTTTGGAGAGCTATCGCATTTGTTAAAGTATCAACTATATGCTCTTATCCGATAACTTCGCTTAAGATTTGAGGGCGATATTTTAAATGAAGTGGTTGGTACATAGTTCTTTCCAATGATTTATTTGAAATTCCTCCTACCAGTTATCTGGTAGGGGAGTTTGCTTTTATACAGAAGCAGCCTCTTTCTTAGCTCGTGTACGCGAACTTGGCTTACTTTTGTTACTAGCTTTGGCCTCAGCTGTTGATGTCTCTACTTCCGAGGTTTCACCATTGCTTTCCGTTTGAGAAGTCTGAGTATTATTTATGGCTTCTTCTAGTTCGGCTACTACAGTAGTTTCTGTTGTTTCTAATGCTTCAGGAGTTTTCTCTGCTATTGTCGTTTTGCTTGGGGTGGATTTATTTTCAAACCCCTGCTTAATTTCTACAGGCATTACTAAATACAACTGATTGAGCAGTCCTCCCATTGGGCAGATAATGACTGGTTGCGTGGGTTTGTTACACCGCACCACGATTTCGTCAGTACTGATGTGCTTTAATCCTTCGAGAAGGTAGTCGATATTTAATCCAATACTGATGTTTTCTGAATGACTAGTTGCTGGTTTCATCAGTACCGAGTCAACTGCATCCCCGATATCAGTAGCTTCAGTGTATAGAGTTGCCTGTGTAGCTTCCAATTCCCAAAGAATTTTGACAACCTTTTGCTTGCGTTCGGCTAGATAACTTACCCGCTTCAGTGCGCTCTCAAATCCCTTGCGTTCTAATGTAAATTCATACTCAAATGTTCTGGGAATCAAGCTATTGATTTTGGGATATTCTCCCTCTAAAAGTCGGGAAATGACCTTTGTATTAGGAAGACTAAACTCAATAGTTTTATTTGATAGAAGAATATTGCACACGCTTGTATCGGCACTTTGAGAGAGAATTTTGTTTAACTCGCCAAGTGACTTACCTGGAACAGTAAAGTCAATTGGGTCAGAATATTCGCTATCAAGTATTCCTGTGACTAGTGCTAATTTGTGACCATTTGTACTAGCAGCTTGCCACTTATTAGTATCTATTTTGAAGTTGACACCAGTTAAAACTAACTTTGTTTCGTCACCATTGGTGCAATAGAGTGTCCCTTCAAGTGCGGCTTGAAGTTTCTTGGCACTTAAATTTACTTCTATTGGATTTTCTCCCTTGGGAAGAGTTGGAAACTCGTCAGGTTTTCCGCCAATCAGACGGCATTTACCGCTATTGTGAGTAATTATGCAGGCTTGGTTTTCTACCTCTAAGGTAATTTCTCCTCTGACATTGTTAATAGTGTCAGTTAATAGTTTGGCTGGTAGTGCTACCTGACCTGACGTTTCTACATTAGCGGTTGTTGTAGTATGAATTGTGAGGTTAAGGTTTGTTCCTGTTGCTGATACTATCCCATCTTCATTTGCTATTAGTAAGATATTTCCTAAAATTGGGTCAGTAGGTTTAGGACTAATTGCGAAATAAGCGGTTTCTAGAATTTCTGCGAGTTTAGATTGTTCAATGGTTAGTTTCATTTGTTATTTTGCTTTTAGTAGATGATGTTTGAACGGGTGCTAGAAATAGCACCCTTTTCGGTTACATGAGATAGTTTTTTAGTAGGGCAATTCTTCCATCTCAGTACTGTATGCTGTATAAGTCTGACCTGCTGTACTAGGAGGAAGTGCTGCTACTGGCATATCAGATGCACCTACCAGGCGATTATGTTCTGCTACAACAGTTGATGTTTTACCGATGCGGTGAGAGAATTCGGGGTTTGCCTGCATTGTTGTTTGGATATCGATTTCTTTGCCTTCTGAGAAGAATTCGAGAAAATCGCTGCCATCGGGGTTTGGTGATTTGTAGGAAGTGACAACTGCTACCCAAGATTTATCTCTTTGGTTGACTGCTTCTTTAGGTTCAAGAGATGGCGTAAAAGTGGGTTGAAATACACCGAGGCGATGAAACTCTGCACGTTTTTCAGCAACAGTTGTATCAGTAAATCGGGCGAATGCAACCTCTAGTTCGCGTTGGAACTGTTTATAAGCCTCGCCAAATTTTGACGATGCAACGCCTTTGATTGATAAGACAATTGGTACTGAGTGCAGGTTATGATTATTTTCATCAACAAGTTGCAATAAGTAGAACCTTCTTAATACTGCGGCATCTTTGCCAAGTGCTTGGTACATTTCGTACCCATCAGGTGATTCGTACACTCCTACAATTTTGCCGTCATCGCGCTGTTCAATATATCTGGGAGAAACATCAAGAATGTGCATCCTGGGCGATTGCAACAACACTCCCATTTCTGGCGTGCCACTAGAGAAGGTGTGCTTGTGTGTAGGTTCTTGTCCTTGCCAGTTAATTGCTGCTAAGTATTTATCTTTGATAAACAACCCGACTTTTTCTGCTTCCATGTGATTGATTACTTGGCAGATGCAGATGTTACTAATCGGCGCATTGTACTCAGGATTTGCAAATTTAGAAATACCTAATTTACGCTTTTGTATGTTTGTACTATTCTGAACTGTTTGTTCAAGGGGTTCTGATTGTGCTGATGTGACAACGGTTTCTTCAGTGGCGGAAGTATTTAGCTGTGTTTGATTTTTTGGCATAATTTTGGCTATTTGCAACCAAAATTCAATGCGTATGCAATAAAGTCGTGGTCAAAAACTAAAGTCGTTTGATAACAAACAACTTTCAATAAAAAGAAGTCGTGTGAGTGTTAATGCTAGATGCACGATTTTGAAGACCAGAACAGTGGGTAACTGCCGACTTGTAAAATTTTCAATAGTAATATTTGTTTTACTAATATAAAATGGCTCGGTTTGACTAGGGATAAAATTTCCGTTTACAAATACTTAGTTTTGCCTTATTATCAACAATAACTGTATCAAATCAAAAAATGGTTAAAAACTAGCGGTTACCTTGTTGTTTACAGGGTTAGAAAAAATGCAAAAATGCAGTACCTAAAAACAAAGGTTTCAGGCTTCGCTGTTTGCATAGGATTGTGATAGCGAAACGCTGGGCTTAAAAGGCGATCGCGGTGGAAAGACAACCGAATCGGACTGCTCTGGTGGCTATGGAAGATCTTGAGTTTGGACTAATTGGCATTCAGCAGCAATGAATAGAATGGCAAGAGAAAGTTACTCAACTCCTTCTCTTGGCTGAGTTAAGTTTAATTGTTGAAAAAGAAGCAGAAACTAAGCAACAGTTAGGTCGGCATTCTTAAGTGATTCTTCGGATTTAGGTCGTTTAGATGCGTGTTTTTTGACGGTGGGATAGCGGGGACGAGGAGGTGGCTGATGCCCTTGGGCACGACCAGGTGATTTACCGCGAGTTTTAGGCGGTTGAGCAGGAGTTCCAATAGTAGCCAAAATTAGGGGAAATGCTTGTGCTACAAGCCCTGGAGACAGTGTATCCTGAGTTGATTGCCAAGGCAAGGGAGAATCAATACAGGCAAGGCGTGCTAACCATAGTTGCCAAGTTAACAAGGGCATGAGGTCACTCCATCGCTCTGCTGCTTGAGTAGAGCCAAGCTGAGGTTGTGTCCAATATAACCGCTGCTTTGCAAATCGATACCAATGTTCTAGGGCAAAGCGGCGTAAGTATTTGTGCCAAAGGTTCTCTAATGCAGGCATCGTCTTGCCTAACCAAGCTAGCCATAAGGGTTAGAACTTCTGATTGCGTCCTACTGGTTTAATGACCTCGACACGAATGATTTCCATTGCCCGGTTTGGCGATTGAAGGAAATGAAACTCACTCCAATGCATCAGTTTTACTCGACCTATTTTGGGGTCTTCAATTTCTAGAGCCTCCCTTGCTATTGGCCAAGTTTGGGGGTCATTGAGCTTGAACTTATGACCATGCTTGCACGGAGCACCTCGTCCCTTATCAGCACTGGGTGTACCCCAAACACATCGGTTTGAGGCTAAACGCAGCAACAGGTCTACCTCAATGTTCTCTGTTGTTGGACAAATTTGGCGTTGCCATAACCTCGGTCATAAGCAGCAAGCGGTCTAGTGCCTAACTCACGAGTCACAGTTTTGAGTTGAAATACGGCTTTGCTTGTTGGAGTTTCAAAGCTGGTTATCCGTTCATGTCTCAATTGTCTTTGCCCAACTCCCATCTGCCTCTGGTATCCAGGCTAAAGTACTGTAGCTTTGTCCGATGCCTATGCTCCCTCCTCTGTGTGGAGCGTGTGCAAAGCACATCCGCTTTACTAGAGACATCTGATTTCACAAACAGGCACTCCGCTCCAGTCTCTCGAATCAGAGCCACAGTTTCTCAGCTTCTACATCGCATATGTCGTCTAAGATAACTTTTGCGCTAGCAGTACCAAATGTGATCGCGGTTGCTCTGCCAATTCCTGATGTTCCTCCGGTAACTAAAGCCACTTTATCTTGCAGTATCATCCTGTTTCTCCTATTCCAATCAATATTGACCTTCAGCACACAATCAAACTCCGATCCGTTTAGCAATTACCAACGCCTTCAAGAGGGCAGAGGGCAGAAAGAACCTTTTTGGTTGGGGTCACAATCCCCAACCAATTGGAAGCTCCCAAATCGAAGATTTGGGAGGGACTTTATACCCTTACTCCCAAGAGTCGTGGGCAGAGGAGCCACTGCGTTGCGGAGGTCTCGTGCGTTATAGCAAGTGGCGTGGCAGGAGACATTCCTTCTGCCTCCTGCCCTCTGCCTTTCCCGGTAAAGCTGGTCTAATTTTCTGTAAACTTCAGCACAATTTTGCCCCGTGTTCCTCCCTGCTCTAGACGCTGATGTGCCAGAACGACCTGATCCCAAGAAAATACTGAATCAATCACTGGGCGAAGCTGATGACGCTCGATGAGTTTTGTCAAAGCCTCTAATTTTGCTCGGTACTGGGGTGAAAAAACAAAATGAATCGTCAGATTCTTACCCCATGCTTCAAGAAGCGATTGCGGTATTGCAATGTCTACAATGCTTATAAGCCTACCAAAGGGACGAATGATTTCTAGACTACGCTGAATTGTTTCTTTGCCGATCGTATCTAGAACTAAATCCACACCCAGTCCATTTGTTTCTTGACGAATGACTTCTACGTAATCTTCATTTTTGTAATCAATCATCCGATCTGCGCCCAGTTCTGTCACGAAATCTCGGTTTCTAGAACTACACGTCGCAAAAACGTATGCCCCTATCGCTTTGGCGAGTTGAACTGCGATCGAACCCACTCCACCCGCACCCGCATGGATGAGAACTGTTTCACCAACTTGTAGATTGCCCCTAGTCACTAGACAATCCCAAGCAGTTCCGCCTGCAAGCGGAAAAGAAGCTGCCTCAACGTGCGATAGATTTGCAGGCTTCAATGCAACAATCGCTGCATCAGCCACATGATATTGAGCGTAGCTACCGAATTCTCCAAAAACTTGCGGCGAGTAATACACGTTGTCTCCCACCTTGAAATCAGTCACGGCTTCGCCAATTGCCTCAATCACCCCTGAAACATCGACTCCAAGAATGGCGGGTAATCGAACCAGTTCCTTGTAATCACCACGACGAGTTTGGTAGTCGATCGGGTTAATCGAGGTTGCACAAACTCTGACTAACACCTGATTCGCCTTCAGTGTTGGTGTGGGAACAGTTTGAATCTCAAACTTCTCAGCATCACCAAACGCAGTTAATACGGCTGCTTTCATAGATTCCATCTGTGCCAAATCTCCTTGATGTAGAATAAACAGTGACGGGATTTCAATACCACTCAGCGTAAATAGGTTCTCCCTGTTCTGCCGCTTATGCGAAACTCACGGAACAATTGCAGTAACGCGGATTTCAATCCGCATCGTTGGAAGTCCAAGAGCGGCGACACCTACCTGTGTCCAAATTGGGGCATGGTTGGGTATGTAATGACGAAATAGCTTGACCAGCACATCGTTAACTTCAGGGGGAAACCCGCCAACATGGTAAGAATTGACGTGGACAACATGCTCCCAACCCGCACCAGCAGTCGCCAAGGTTCGTTCTACGTTCCGAAACGCCTGGGCAATCTCGTCCGCGAGCGATTCGGGAATTTGCAGGTTGTCATCCCAGCCACCTTGTCCAGATGTCTCCACGTGATCGCCAATTTTTACTGCTTGCGAGTAATGCAATTCATTCAGCAGGCGTTCCCCATAACCAGGGGTGACAAAAAACTTGGGCTTATTCATGGTGTTCCTTGTGTAGTACGTTTGACTCTATCTCGCGTTGCTGAAACGAGTTTGTTTCGGCATCATCCGATTTAGACGCTAATGTTCAGAATTCACTTGCCATGTAATTACAATAATTTCTGCAAATAGTAAGACAACTATCACCCGCGAAAACGCTTGTAAAATGGCTTCCATTGTCCAGTTCTGACTCTGAACCTCCCAGATCATCCAAACAATATTGAATCCAATTACCAACCAGGGTAGAATTACCGCTGAATTCCGTCTGCGATAGAAGCGGATCGTCGTCTCGCGCCAAAATGGGAAGGTGCTGAGGAGACACACAATGTAGGAGGCTCCTGCACTAACGAACAAGCTTGTTTGAAGACTCGAAGGCAGGTTCGGGTATCCAAGTGCGATCGCTGCCAGACAAACTCCCAGCGCGAGATACAGGAAAGTAAACAAGGTAAATCACTTCACTCTTTTTCCGATAAAGCTTATTCTCTGTACCAGAAACGCACACATTGAAAGCAATTGATTGTAACGCCTTGACTAATCATTACTGGGTAGAAACCATTACTGACTGTCACTCCGTAGACATCATCACTTGTGCCTTCTATCCGATCGGGTAAAACGACAGTTTCAAGATTGATCACCTGTGTCGTTGTATTTTCGATCCACTGATTGACAGCACTCACAACCTCAGAAAAAGATTCATACTCGGAAGCTCCGCCGAAGGGTACCTGTTCAGTAATGCGAGGCGAAAATCTTTGCATTTAATCATTTTTCCACCACCTTAAAACTGTAGAGTTGACTATCCTCCGGCAAAAAGTACCTGTCCTAAAGCCACCTTATTTTCAAGTATCATGATTTTTACCTCTTGTTATGAAACCAGTTGCATTTACTTGAGTGTGATGACTTACAACACTCAGTTTCTTTCAGATTCTGATGGTGCTTCTTTCAGCGATAGTGAACCTGTTTCGAGGTCATTCCAGCAAATTGCTTAGAAACCACCTGTTCGGAACTGCGATTACAAAAAGATATCTGCCAAGGCAGATCGCGATTTAGCCTGCTGTATATCCACCATCAATCGCAAACGGTTGCCCAGTGATATAGCTAGCAGCATCAGAGCAGAGAAACACAACCGCTTGAGCAATTTCCGTAGCCTGACCGATACGACCCATTGGAACCATAGACCCGAGTTCATCGAACGTTATGCACATCTGGTCAGCGCTACGAGCCATTAGGTCAGTCGCAATGGGGCCAGGATTGACGGCATTGATCCAAATGCCCTGTTTGGCATAATCGAGGGCAGCCGATCTGCGCTTCGCAGCAGCGCTTCGCTATCGTGTCAGCCCCATCACCGCGTGTTTGCTAGCAACGTAGGGAGATATCCCCGGAAGCGCAACCAGACCATTGGTTGACGAATTGTTCATGATCGCGCCTGAGCCTTGAGTTAGCATCTGTTGAATTTCATATTTCATACAGAGAAATAGCCCTCGCGCATTGACCGACACGATCTTGTCAAAATCCTCTACCGCTTGTTCGTGCAGTGGTTTAACAGCAAGATCGATTCCAGCATTGTTAAAGGCACAATCGAGTTTGCCGTAGGTAGCGATCGCTTTCTGCACTAATTCCTGAACATCTGCTTCACTCGATACATCTGATTTCACGAACAAGCATTCTGCTCCAGTCTCGCGAATCAAATCAGCAGTTTCTTCACCTTCGGTGCTGCGTATGTCCGAGAAGACAACTTTTGCACCCGCAGCACCGAATGCGATAACTTCGTTAAGCTTCGCTAACGCAGTTGCTCGACCAATTCCCGATGCACCTCCAGTAACTAACGCCACTTTATCTTGCAGTATCATCCTGTTTCTCCTGTTTCAATCAATAAACACAATTGCAAATTCTGCTGCTAGTCGCGCCCTGCCACAATAATCTTTTCTGCTAAACCAACCGGGTTAGAAAACATGACCTCGTGACTACCGGGCATTTGTACAAGCCGAAATAGCCCCAAGCGGTTAGACATTCTCGGATGCCAACCCCACTGTTCGCCTTGAGGGAGGACATTATCTTCTGTACAGTAGAGGTAACTTTTAGGAATGGGCAGCGAGTAAAACTGCTTCAAGTCCAACTTGTCAATCCACGGTTGATACGGCTCAGGGGATAGTTGTGCATAACTTGATCGAGCCAAATCGAGGTCAGCATCGTTGAGACACGCTTCTCGCCACATCTCAAAAGGTATAACCATCATCCGATCGTTTGATTCTCTAACTAGCTCGTCGAGTAATGTTTGAAGGTGCGGTGGAACGTTATCTCTAAGGCTCTCTTCATCGTTGAGAACAAAGGCATTGAAGAAGATGAGCCGTCGAATGCGATCGGGAATCGCTTCAGCAACTTTCGCAATGATTGTTCCGGCAAAACTATGACCTAAGAGAACAATATCGGTTAAGTCTTTGCTCACAATGTAATCAACGATCGATTGCGTACATTGAGCATGGTTAACGTTTTTATCTACGCCTTTCCCATGACCTGCGATCGTCGGAGCAAAAGCGTGATGTCCTTTTGCTTCTAGCTGGTCAACGACTGCTTTCCAAGCAGAACCATCATGCCACGAGCCATGAACTAAGACAAAAGTTGACATAGAATTCCTTTAGATGTGATCTGAAAATGGAGCAAATTGGCTGTAGAATCTGCTTTTGCAGGCAGGGCAAAATTAGCTGTCGTGCTGATTGCCAAAGCCAGAAGAATTATGGAACGAGTTAGGAATGCTTTCATGATGTTCTCTCTAAATATCTGATATTCGGGAAGTTGAACGGAGTCCTTGAAAGCATTTAGTCGTAGGCTGTGCTGCGATAAATTCAGTTGCATAGATGTTTCTCTGGTCTCGTACTTTTTCAAGGCTGCTAGAGATTTGTGTTCTCATCGTATTCAACTGTGTTTCTAGAGTAGTAGAGTAGTCATTCATGAGGTTTTGCTCAATAGCTTGAAGTTTGCTCGAATAGTTGTGGTGCGATCGCAACTATCATCAAGTTGCTAAAATGATTGCTATGAATCCTTTAGGGTTCACGCCAGCGGTAATCCACTGGCACCCAGGCATAACCTTGATCTGCTGCCCGAAGGTGTCCAACGCCGGGAAAGGGCAAATGTGCGCCTGCTATCAAAATTCGGGATGCTTCCGCTCTCGCAAACTGTTTTTTGCGTTGTGCCGCAGCAGCATTGGCATCGACATCATAAGCAACTGTAATTTCTGGCTTGGGAAATTGCACCGAAGCAAAGTGAACAATATCGCCCCAAAACTCGATGCTCTCGCCCTTGCTTGCCGCCACATAGCAGCTATGACCAGGAGTGTGTCCGGGTGTGGGATGCGCGGTGATTCCCGGTAGAAGGGCTGTCTTGCCAGAAAACGATTTCACCTTGCCTGCATCTAAATAAGGTTTGACAGTTTTCGCAGCTTCGTCAAAGTACTTTTCAGCAACGTTGAATCGCTTGGCATTCGCTCGATCGAGCCAGAAATCGACATCTGGCTTGCCGACATAGAGCGTGGCGGCAGGAAACACCCGTTGACCAGCTTCGACCAGCCCCCCACTATGATCGGTATGAATATGAGTCAGGAGGATTGCATCAATCTCGTTAGGCGTGTAGCCTGCTGCCTTTAACGATGTTTGAAGCTTGCCGCCCAGTTTTGGACCAAAAAAGGTTCCGGCTCCCGTGTCCACGAGTACTTGTCGATCTCCAGTGTCGATCAAGAAAGCATTAATTGATGCCTCGACAGGATTAGTCAGAAAGTTTTTCTGAAGCAGGCGATCGGTTTCTGTTGGGTTCGTATTCGACAGCAGCGTATGTAGATCCTGGGGGAGTGTGCCGTCGCTCAGGACTGTAATTGTGAAATCACCTAACTTGAATGGATAGACACCTGGCACTTGAGCGATCGCACTTTTGCTCAGTGATACCGCTGGAAAAAGACAAGAGGTCACAATCGTTAGCACTGTGGTTGCAACCGCTATCATCAGTCTAGAAAACATATTAGAACCCTTTTAGCGATAAAGGACTCGATAGATAATCACCCCTGAAGAAAGTCCAATAACAAGGGATTAACCTGATCGGCGTGAGTCCAGTTGATGGCGTGCGGTCCGCCAGGAATGACAACCAGTTGACTGTTTTCAATCAGCTTCGGGAGTCTTGCTGCGGTGGACTCAAGCGGCAAAATGCGATCGGCATCTCCATGAATGATCAGGGTTGGCACGTCAATGCGGGGCAAATCATCACGAAAATCAGTCAGCCAGGAAGGTACACAATCCAACGTTCCCTTGGCAGACGCACCTACGGCAACATTCCAACTTGCCTGAATTGCTTCAGTGCTGATGCGATCGCCAAGCAACACATCCACATTGAAGAACGCTTTGAAAAATGCAGAAAAGTAAGCTGGACGATCTTCAACAATCGCTTTCATTATGCCATCGAAGACACTTTGGTCAACGCCCTCTGGATTGTCGTTCGTCTTTAACAAAAATGGTGGGACAGGAGCCATTAGCACCGCTTTTTGCACCCGTTGTGAGCCATACTTGCCAAGATAGCGCGTAACTTCACCTGTCCCCATTGAGAAGCCAACCAACACGGTATTTTGCAAGTCAAGCTTGGTCATCAGTGTATTCAAATCGGCGGCGAAGGTATCGTAGTCATAGCCAAACGAGGGTTGACTGGAGTTGCCAAAGCCTCGGCGATCGTAAGTGATCACGCGATATCCTGCGTTCAGCAGCACTAAGACCTGCTTTTCCCAGGAATGACCGTTGAGGGGAAATCCATGAATGAGAACAATTGGTTGACCTGTCCCAAGATCTTCGTAGTAGAGATCAATGGTTGCAGAATTTTCTTGACCAACAGTAACGTAAGGCATTGCAATCTCCTATGAATGTTGAATTTGAATGGTTAGCTGACCGCTCTTGACACAGCACCCATTTAGATTTGTGCCATGCCACCATCGACGAATAGCTCAATGCCGTTTACAAAGCTGCTGTCATCGGAAGCCAGAAAGACAACAGCTTTGGCGATCTCATCAGGCGTGCCGACTCGTCCCAATGAAATATTTTTAGCTTGGCTCTCCACAAATTCTTTCGCCTGCTCTTCACTTTTCAAAGAAACCTAGTGTGTTCCTGTCGGCACCTTCGACGCTCAGAGTTGGAATCCGCCGGACACATCCACTACGCCGCTGATGTAGCCAGCGTCTGAACCTGCGAGGAAGCAAACGGTTGCCGCCGTCTCCTCCACGGTTGCGATCCGGCGGATGGCATGAAGATCCATGATCGCTTCCGGTAGTTTGTCGGCTGTAGCCGCGTAGCCGTCCGTCGGCATGAGGCCTGCCTGCACGACGTTTACGGTGATGTTGCGCGGACCAAGATCCCGCTGGACACCTTTCGCATACCCTACGATTGCCGCCTTTGTGCCCGCGTAGTCCGCCACGCCTGGAAACGCGACGCGGCTGCCAAGACCAGAACTGATGAAAATGATCCGCCCACCGTCTGAGAGTTTCTGTGCTGCGGCTCGCGTTGTTGCCACAACACCGAGCACATTGATGTACCACTGGCGGCACCAGTGGCAAGACCGATGCCGCTGGTGCCGCCAGTGACAAGCGCAACTTTTCCTGAGAGTTTGTGTGACATCGTGTTCTCCTGGTTGAGTAATGAATTCATAATGGGGTGACAAACTCGATCAGATTGCCGTTATTGTCTTGAATCATACAGAGCCGAATACCCGCATCAGGATAGCTTCCCAGTTCGAGAAATGTTTTCACACCCCGTCGATTTAATTCAGCAAGAACTGCATCGACATCTCGAACTCGAAAACAAAAATGTCCGATGCCTGTTGTCCTTAATCCCTCACCAAGATTAGTCGCGATCGGCATTCCTGATTGTGACTGAGTAGAGCCAATAATTTCGATGTGAAAGCCATATACACTGAGATAAGCCAATTTCAGATCTGGGAAAACGTCTACTGTCCATTCACGTTCGATCGTCGCATCTAGCTTTTCTTGATACCACTGAAGCGTTTCCTCATAGTTCGGTACATTCAAGCAAACATGATCGATTTGCATCGAACTCAGAGGATTTGAGCCTAGAGTTGAAGATGTTTGAGTTAAAATTGTCATTTGAATCTCCTGTAATTGTGAATGTTCTAGATACCTCAGAGTCTTACCGTGTGAGCGAATGGGGTGCGAGATGTCCGATCGTCGATCGAAACACATCATCTGGATCGTATTTCTGCTTAAGATCGAGCAATCGCTCATAGTTCGACCCGAAGGCAAGCCGAACGCGCTCCTGTTCTTGCTCATCTAGGATATTGATGTATCCCCCTTTAAAAGCATAGGGTGCAAGGGAGCGTGAGAGGTTCTGTGCCCATTGGATATGCTGTTGCTCGTCGTCCTGTGGCTCCCAAGCTGCAATTAGCTCAACCATCAGATGATCCTGACGCAATGCAAAAGCAGTCTCAGACACACCTACCCGACTCGCGGCTCCATGAAAGTTATGGAGATTAATCGCTGAAAACGGAGAAGGCAATGGCAGTCCCTGTTCGATCAGTGCCTCGATTGTCTCGGTCTGCAAGCCATCAAGCGACTGAGTTTGAATGTAGTAGTGACGACCCTTTGGAGTGAACGCATCGCTACTATGAATTAATTCGTGATAAGAAACAGATTGCATCTGATCGACCAGCACTGTACCAAAAGTCCGCAGAGGTGCGATCGCCTGCTCACCCATTTCGAGCGAGCCACAATAAGTTGGTGAGAGAAACAGCACCGTCTGACCATCGGGGATCTGAAGGAATCCAAACCGAATCGTCAATTCATCAGGAGCCGTGGCGATGAACTCGTTAAGACGGTGCAACACAGTTCTAGCTTGATCCAAAGGATAGAGCAGTAAACCCGATAACACGGTTGTGAGCGGATGCAGGCGAAACTCTAGGGAAACAACGACACCAAAATTGCCACCACCGCCGCGCAGTCCCCAGAGTAGGTCGGCGTTTTCCTCGGCGTTTGCGGTGATAAGCTGCCCATCAGCAGTGACCAGTTGTGCCGACAGCAAATTATCAGCAGCCAGTCCATAGGCACCGTTTAGAGGACCATAGCCGCCCCCCAGAGTTAGTCCGGTCATCCCAACGCTAGAGATTGTTCCTGTGGCGGTTGCTAACCCGTATTGCTGTGCTGCCTCAATCAGGTCGCCAGCCGTTGCTCCAGCTTGAATCTGAGCTGTGCGCTTCTCCGGATCAACGGTAACAGCTTTCATCTGAGAAAGATCGATCACCACGCCCTCAGACAGCGATCGTCCGAAAATCTCATGTCCAGCACCTCGAACCGAGAGGGGTAGATTATGCGATCGTGTCCAGCGAACCGTATGAATGACATCTTGTACAGTGAGACAACGAGCGATCGCAGCGGGTTGTGTCTTCACCTTGCCATTCCAGAGTTGACGCACCTGTTCATAATCAGCAGCTTGAGGCAGAAAAAGCTGTCCTGTGAGCAGTGCTGCGAGATCGTTGAAAGCAGCACTGTGATGGTATGTAGTTGTCATGATTTCTCCTTTTCAGGTCATTGTTTGTTGAATGACGGCGACATTAGTGGGTTGGCGATTGCAAATTCTGCTGCTAGTCGCGCCCTGCCACAATAATCTTTTCTGCTAAACCAACCGGGTTAGAAAACATGACCTCGTGACTACCGGGCATTTGTACAAGCCGAAATAGCCCCAAGCGGTTAGACATTCTCGGATGCCAACCCCACTGTTCGCCTTGAGGGAGAACATTATCTTCTGTACAGTAGAGGTAACTTTTAGGAATGGGCAGCGAGTAAAACTGCTTCAGATCCAACTTGTCAATCCACGGTTGATACGCTTGGGGTGATAATCGTGCGTAACTGGATCGAGCTAGTTCGAGGTCAGCATCATTGAGAAGCACTTCTCGCCAAAGCTCAAACGGCATCACCATCGTATGATCGTCCGATTCTCTAGCTAGAGAGTCAAATAACGCTTGATAGTGCGGCGGAAGGCTATCTCTGAGGCTTTCACCATCATTGAGGCAATTTTGTTCCAACTTTTATCAAATCGGCAGCCTTTTCTCCAATCATAATTGCCGATGCATTTGTGTTTCCTGTGATCATAGTTGGCATAATCGATGCATCAACAACTCGTAACCCTTCAATCCCCCGTACCTTGAGTTGAGGATCGACAACCGCCATTTGATCAATACCCATTTTGCACGTCCCAACAGGATGCCATCCCGTACCGCACGTTTGCCGAATATAATCTTCGATTGCTTTGTCGCTATGCACGGAACTCCCTGGAGCAATTTCCTCGCCCCGAAACTCGTTAAACGCATCGGAGTACACAATTTGACGCAAAATTTTAAGTCCTTCAACCATCAGTTGCATGTCAGATTCCTTCTGAAGATAGTTGACCCGAATCAACGGTGGGTCGAAGGGGGAGGAGGAACGTAGTCTTACACTACCACGACTTTCGGGACGGGTGATGTAAAAGGGAAGGGTGAATGCCGGACCTTCACGTGCATAGGCAGGATCGACAAATAAGAGCGGAACAATTGTAAGTTGCAAATTAGGCGCCGCATCTAAATCATTGTTGGTATGCAGAAATAACCCAGCCTCTCCCCCATTACTACTTGGCGCAAGGGGCACGTCCTGAGTAGACTGGTAGGCAATAACAGCAAGTGGGTGATCTTGAAGATTCTGGCCTACACCCGGCAAATCAACAACCACAGGAATGCCGGAAGCCCGCAGATGTTCAGCAGGTCCAATTCCAGAAAGCATTAGCAGTTTAGGAGAATCGAAGGCGCCAGCACTCAAAATCACTTCGGAGTTGACCCTAACTTGATACTCCGTTCCGTTTTGAACATACACTACCCCTACCGCGCGCTTTTCCTCAAAGAGTAAACGAGTCACCAATGCTCCTGTTTGAATAGTCAAGTTGGGGCGATCTTTAATCGGATGCAGAAATGCCACTGCTGTACTTTGGCGCTTGCCATCTTTCACGGTCACTTGGTAAAGTCCTGCACCTTCCTGCTGTACGCCATTAAAGTCGGGATTTTGCTCATAGCCCTGTGCGACCGCGGCTTCCACAAAGCGTTGCGACACTTTTGCAGGAGAGAGTGGATCTGTGATGCTAAGTGGTCCATCAACCCCGTGAAATAACGATGCTCCTCGCTGCTGGTTTTCCGATTTCTTGAAGTAAGGCAAGACATCCTGATAACTCCAACCAATATTACCTAATGCTTGCCAGCTATTGTAGTCACGTTCATTGCCTCGTATATAAATCATGCCATTAATCGAACTGCTGCCGCCCAAGACTTTACCGCGTGAAGATAAAATTTTGCGGTTATTTAAGTAAGGTTCCCCTTCAGTTAAGTATGCCCAGTCCACTTCCGAGCCTAAGAGTGTAGTAGGCCACACTGAGGGAACTTGAAGTTCTGGCTTGGTATCAGGACCACCCGCTTCGAGCAGCAATACTTTAGTATTAGGGTCTTCTGTAAGACGGTTGGCAACAACGCAGCCTGCTGAACCGGCGCCAATCACAATATAATCAAAAATTGTTTGCATTGGTGTATTAAGACTTGATACTTCAACTGGTAGCTGATTCGTTATATTACTCATACTTACTCCAGAGCCTTTAAACTGACATTTCAAAGTGTACTGAGTTTTAATGCTCAACTGCTTTCAAATTCTTATGGTATTTTGTTGATAAAGAGCGAACCTGCCTTGGTGTCATTCCTGTAAATCGTTTTAACTGTTGTGTTAAATGACTTTGGCTAGAAAAACCTACTTGTAGTGCAATGTCTGCGATCGCAATGTAGATCTACTGACCACAATAGTTTTGCTAAGTTGTCGTATCAGTAGGCAAAATTCCAGGTGGCCCCCGAAATCTCGTCGCCGATCTCGGCAGAAATGCGATCGATCATTGTTAGTTCTCCTTAATCTAATATTAAAGACGCTTAATAAACTTTTCGCTTTTGAGCGATTGGATTATAGCGATAAAGCCATGCTTCAAAGTCATCCTGATCAGTGAATGTGTTTTCACTATCGGGTTGATAAGCTTTATAACCCTGAGTAGCACTGCGATCGTAAATAATTGCTGTACGAGGAATGCGACTGTTTTCATAAGCATTAAGTGCCGCCTCTATATTCGGAGCGACGGCAAGACACTCCGCTAGTTCGTAAGCGTCCTCAAACGCCGTATTTGCACCTTGTCCTAGAGAGGGGACGACAGGATGAGCCGCATCTCCCAAGAGCGTCACTCTACCCTTACTCCAACGATCTAAGGGCGGGCGATCGCAAATAGGGCGCTCTACAATATCTGCTGCGGGTGTGGCTGCGATTATCGCCCCTACAGGCTCTGCCCACCCTGCAAATATCTTCAAAACGTGAGTCTTAGCATCGGTTGCCCGTCGATTGACATAATCGTCTGCCGATAATGCACTTGTACCCCAAAAGGTATAACCATCCCCCACATCCATCAGCATGGAATTTTGACCATTGGATGACGTTATTACAGTTGTTGCGTTGGGAGACAATTGCTCGTGAGAATATCGAACGAGCGCCCGCCAAGACATTCGCCCTGCATAGTTAGGAAACCCATCTCCTATTATTCCCTGCCTGACAACAGAATTAATGCCATCTGCGCCAATCAGCAAGTCTGCTTGGACTGTTTTTCCATCTGGAAAATAGACCTTAACACTGTCGTCTTGCTCCTCAAAGCCTACACAGCGATGCTGAAGATGAATGATTTCGGGCGGTAGTACCGATGCCAGAATGGCTTGCAGTTTTGACCACTGAATCATTAACATGGGCTGTCCATATCTCTGCATTGTTTCCATTGACTTTGACGCGATCGTCTCTCCAGTGCTGCGTTTCAAGATTAGAGTATGGATTGGACTGCCTGCTTTTATTAATGTCTGGACTATCCCTGGTTGAACCGCATTGAGGCTATTCAAACCGTTTGGGGTTAAGCTTAGACCCGCACCAATCGGTCGCAAAACTTTGGCTCGCTCGTAGACTTGTACTTTAAATCCCTTCGTGAGTAGTGCATTCGCGGTTGCCAAACCGCCAATTCCACCTCCAATAATTGCAATGTTCATAAAGCTATTTCTCTCAGTATTTATTGTTGAAATTTGCTTTCAATTAATCTTCCAAAACTCACTGGTATTGAGCCAGGATAAACGCAAAAATATGCAAGATGGTTTCAAAATGCTTGATGTTTCATTGTAAAAATGTTTTTTTGACTTATCATGTAACAAATTCTCAAAACTAGACAGGACAAGGATTTCCAGATCATCTTGCTGAAAATTACACGGATCTCGGCTCAATACCTACTTGGGGCTATTTTTCAGGTGACGATTTAAAGTGATCGGTGAGGACAGTCTAACTTTTGGTAAATTCCAGCACAATTTTCCCTTGCGTCCCCCCCCGCTCTAGACGCTGATGTGCTTGAATTATCTGATCCCAAGACAGCGTTGAATCAATGACGGGGCGAAGCTGAGTGCGCTCGATTAGTTTTGTCAAAGCATCTAATTTTGCTCGGTACTGTGGCGTGAGAACAAAATGGATAGTCAGATTCTTGCCCCATGCTTCGATGAGTGATTGCGGCGTTTCAGTGTCTACAATACTCACAAGCCTGCCAAATGGGCGAATAATTTCTGGGCTACGCTGGATTGTTTGCCCACCGATCGTATCCAAAACTAAATCAACACCTAGCTCATCTGTTTCCTGATAAATAACTTCCGCGTAATCTTCGTTCTTGTAATCAATGGCTCGATCTGCACCAAGTTTTTTGACAAAATCGAGATTTTTAGAACTGCATGTTGTAAAAACATAGGCTCCCATCGCTTTTGCAAGTTGAATCGCAATTGAACCAACGCCACCAGCACCCGCATGAATTAGAACTGATTCCCCAACTTGAAGATTGCCCCTCGTCACTAGACAATCCCAAGCCGTTCCTCCTGCGAGAGGAAAACACGCTGCTTCAATGTGCGACAAGTTAGAAGGCTTAAGCGCAACAATCCCTGCATCAGCAACATGATATTGAGCATAGCTGCCAGATTCTCCAAAAATCTGCGGCGAGTAATAAACTTCGTTTCCTACCTCAAAGTCTGTCACTGACTCTCCAACTGTCTCAATAACCCCTGAAATGTCAACTCCGATAATTGCTGGTAATCGAACCAAGTCTTTGTAATCACCACGGCGAGTCTGATAATCAACTGGATTGATCGATGTCGCACACACCCTTACTAGAACCTGATTAGGTTTTGGTATTGGCTTGGGCACAGTTTGAATCTCAAAACTCTCAGCACCACCAAATGTTGTCAGTACGGCTGCTTTCATACATTCCATCTCTGCTAACCATCCTTGCTTTATAATCAACGGTAAAGGTATTTCGATACCACTCAACGTAAATGGTTCTCTCTTGTCCCGCAAGTCAGCACCATCTAGTAAGGTAGTTACTGTTCAGTCGCAAATGCAGTCATCACAATCCCGTAACTTGCCAAAAAAAATCCCTGCTTCTCAACCAACTGTGGCTCATATCGTAGAGCATACTCTTGGTTGTAAATGGATGCTGGAGGTTTTACGCTTAATTCGTCAAGGTATCAACCGCCCAGGAGCAATGACTCGTGCAACTGAGGGATTGACCACTAAGGTTTTGAATGAGCGATTAGTAGATCTCGTAAACTTTGGTATTGTTGAGAAAGTTGCTTATCCAGAAATTCCGCCCCGCGTGGAGTATAAGTTGACTGCCTTTGGCTCTCGGTTCATTGAAATTCTGGATATTATTGATGATCTAGAAGAATATTGCCAAAGTCGCCTCTAGAGCAGGGATAGATAGTAGTTTATGTGCAAGTTAAAGCGCAGCCCAACAACCGCGCTGCACCGGAAGCTTCAATATGGTCGGTTGAGTTGCAAAGGTTGTCTGCGAAGGCGTGAGCGCGAACGTTATCAGCTTGTACTGAATAAGCAAGTTTTCAGCAACTCAGCAACTTCTTGCGCGATCGCGTGGCAGGGTATGATTCACCGAGGAGTCGCGAAGAGAATCAGTCTGAGGTGTACCTTCATGCTCAGAATCATTTCTGCTTTGTACTAGTAAATGCGTCATAGAACTACCCTCAATCAAATAACAAAACTGCTTTCGTCTATTCCTAACGTTGATGAGTTATGAAAAGAGCTTAGTGACTTGTAGCAACAATGGCTGCCATCAACTCTGTTATTCTCCAGCGTCCGGTATATCGAATGTTATTGATAAATAGGACTGGAGCAGCCGTTATTCCACTCTTGCATCCACTTTCGATATCTTCATTGATGCGATCGACATGCACTTGTTTGTGCAGGTCTTTGAGAAACTGAGGAATATCAAGCCCTAAATCATTAGCGTACTCGACAAGATAACCATTCTCCAACTTTTGTTGATGGGCAAATAAAGTATCATTCATCAACCAAAACTGTCCTTGAACAGCGGCGGCTTCGGCGGCTTGGGCTGCCCGTTGAGCATGGGGATGAATCTGTGCTTGCGGAAAATGACGGAGGATAAAGCATAAATAATCCTCTCCAAAACAAGCACTAAGCTCTCGTCCAATCGCTTTAATCATCTTGTAAACCTCCGCACTTCTAGAGCATTGATAGTCTCCATACATCACCAGCACTACCTTGGCACTCAGCACACCTTGCATCCAATCTTGGGTTGAAGGTGGTACAAGTAAGGAACTGTGGCTACGATCATCGTTCATTTTTTTACATCTGCATCAAACATGGAACGCCCGGCATCACCCGCCGCGCACACAACTAAACAAGCATCCAATCTTGCGGATGAAAGCCGCGCTATTCGCGGTCGGGTGCATGCCGTTGTTAGACCGCGTGCCACAAGGACAGAGTCGTCAATTAGCGCACGAGCAAGTCCAGTTGGCGTACATCTAGACCGGCCTCACGATAGTACTTCCGAGTCAGCTCAAGTGCGGTGAAACCATCCTCGTAGGCAGCAAAGCCGCCGTCGACCGACTTGTTTAGATAGATCAGGCCACCCTCAACTATAACAAGAATTATCGCCGGCTCTGGTGAGTCCTCGGTGATAACCAGCGTGTGAGCCTCACCGGCAGGTTCGTAAATAAACGTTCCGGGCTTTGCCACCCAGTCATGCTCTAGGTATCGCCAATGACCACGCATCGTATAGGCATGAGCAGTGCCCATGTGGTAATGAGTGCCCAGCATGGCTCCGGGGAGACCTTTCAGAACTACGCTGAATCCGCCAGACGTGACGTTGAACCAGCAGGGCTGGAACCAGACACCATCTGCATAAGGAACCCAGAGGCGGTCATCTTCCAAGTTGGTGTTGGTAATGAAGTGTTCGCGGCTCCTTCGATTAGGATCGAGGCCGTCGGTGAAACTATTGAAAGCGGTGATTGGCATTTGTCCCTCCTAAAAACTAGCTGCGTGTCAATCGTTCAAGGCGAATTTCATTGAACGATGTGTAGTACTACGATGAACAGCGGTCTAACCTTGCAATTGACTTGCATGGGTTCATTGATTGCATAACTGTTTGCATAGATTCAATATAGGAGATCGCTTTCAAGCTGTCGTCTATAGCAAGTTAAAATTTTTACAGTACAAATTGATAGAGCAACCATGCCATCGTGGAGTAGAAGGCTGGTTATAACTCAAGTTAGAATCTCAATTCGATCGAAAGTACATCCTATAAATTAACAATGCCGCGTTTAACGGCAACAATTACAGCTTGGGTGCGATCGCTGACATCTAACTTATTCAAAATCCGATTGATATGAGATTTAACCGTGCCTTCACCGATACTCAAAGCCGCCGCAATATCGGCATTACTCATCCCCTGCGCCAGTGAGCGGAGTACTTCTAGTTCTCTTTCACTTAGTTCTGGATTGCTGAGGCGCTGTACCAACTTTGCTCCCACATCGGGCGGAATATACTGCTGACCCCGATGAACGGTACGAATAGCATTCAGAAGCTCGTCAGGTTCAGTTTCTTTCAACAGATATCCTTTTGCGCCTGCCTGCAATCCTCGATAGATATCTTCGTCACTATCATACGTGGTCAGTACAATAATTCGAGCAGATTTAGCAGTCGCACAAATTGCACCGATGGCAGCAACCCCCTCCACTTCAGGCATTCGCAGATCCATCAGCGTGACATCCGGTTGATGTTCTCCGAATAGCGCGATCGCTTGTTCCCCATTTTCAGCTTGGGCAATTACCTGCATATCTGGGTCACGGTTAATAATCGTGGCTAATCCTTGCCGAAAAATGGCATGATCGTCTGCAATCAGAATCCGAATTGTTGTGGCTTGGCTCATCGTAATGCTACTCAAGGGTTGACGGTGACGATAATTTCTGTTCCTTGTCCAGGTTGACTCCTAATCGTCAGTTGTGCGCCGATGCGCTCTGCCCGTTCGCTCATGCCGAGTAAGCCAAAACCCTCAGAAGATGGAATACTCCCAACTCCAAAGCCCTGTCCATTGTCTTTCACACGCAAGCAAACTTGATCGCGATCGTAGACTAGCTCCACTCGAATTTCGTCAGCATTGGCGTGTCTGATCGCATTGGTTAATGCTTCCTGTCCAATCCGCAGTAGGTTACTCTCTACTTCAGTAGGGAGAGAATACACTGCACCCTCGATCTCATAATATAAAGTGGTATCAGTTGCGGCAGCTCTGGTTTGAGCGACGAGACGATGTAGAGCGCTCTGTAAACTGCCCGACTCCAAAAGCTGAGGACGGAGCGCTACGACCGATCGCCGCGCTTCAACCAGTCCAGTTCGTGCCAATTCTTTGATCAGGTCTAAATGTGACCCAGTTGCTTCTAAATCATCCGTGAGCACCTGGTTTGCCGCTCCGACCTGAGCCAAAATGCCTGTAAACGCCTGAGCGAGGGTGTCGTGAATTTCGCGTGCCATGCGGTTACGTTCTTCTAAAATCGAGGCGGCTTCTGCTTGCTTAAGCGCCGTAATATCTCGCGCCAGCCAAATCACCTGCTCGTGGGGAAGCGGGGCAATGCGAGTCGAAAACCAGGTTTCTCGTCCATTCAGAAACATACTGTACTCGACTGTGAGGATTTGTTGGGTTCTCAGCACCTGCTGAATATACCCGACAAATTCATCGGCTTGTTCCTTTCCGAGTTGATGCAGTGTTTTACCAATCATCTCCTCGACGGGGTGACATCGCAGATCCGGTTCCACGGCGATCGCACAGATGATTTGCCCTTGGGCAGACAGGATATAGAGTGGATCGGGAATTGCTGCAATTAAAGTCCGTAGCTCTGTCTCTGAGGCTTGTAGAGCTTCTTCTGCCTGTTTGCGTTTAATTCCCAATGCCATCTCGCGAGCTGCAAACTCTAACGCCTCAAAGTTGGACAAGGGAATGGGGTGTCGAGTAAACATCGCTATAACTCCAACAAGCTGCTCATCCAGCAGTATGGGATAGCCCGCAAATGCCACCATGCCTTCTCGTTCTGCCCATTCTTTATCAATGGTTGACTCATCAAACACATTGTTGGTCAACAGAGGACGGCGTTCATGAGCAATTCGCCCAATTTTGTGGCTACCTACGGGAACTCGACTGTGAGTGCCATCAAGACGGGTATACATCCCCGCACTGGCTTGTAACTCCAAAACATTCTTGTCTTGATTTAGCGTCCAAATCCGAGCAAATGCCGCATTAAAGTGCTTAACAACAGCTTGGGCACAGCGATGCAGCATCAAGGGCAAGCTATCGCTTTGAGCAAGGGCACTGTCCACATCGGCGCGAAAAGCGGAAAGGATTGCCTGTTCGCGAAACTGAGCCTCGGACTGGCGCAACACCTCTTCTGCTCGTTTGCGATCGCTAATGTCTGTGACTAGAACATAATACCCTTTCACTTGAGCATCGGAACCGGCATCAGGGATGTAGGTAACACTGACATACTTCTTGCCCACCGGATAGAGAAATTCTACCTCATAGGTTGTGTTTTGCCCTGTTCGCACTCGCTCGATATACGGTCTAGCAATGCGATAAGCCTCCTCACCCAAGAATTCACGAACAGACTTGCCCAGAATTTCATCTCGACTACAACAAAACCAGTCCTCATAAGTCCGGTTAACAAACTGAAAGCGCCCATTTGCATTCACATAGCCAACCAGGGCAGGTAGAGCGTTAGCGATCAGTCGCAACTCTTGTTCTCGCTCGCGCAGTGCGGCTTCTGCTGATACGCGATCGCTAATATCCGCAATCACCCCTTCCATGCATCCATTGGCTGCATTCTGACGAGAGGAGTAAAGTCCCCAAAACAGCGCGCCATCTCGTTTTCGCAACTGCACTTCAAAGTTTTGCAGTTTACCATCGCGGTTAAGTAATTCAATCGCTGAGGAGCGATCGCTGGGATTAACATAACAATCTACACCATGTAGAAGCCCAATCACCTCTTCCGGTGAATCGAAGCCAAATAGATTCGCAAAGCGTTGATTAGCATCGAGAATTAATCCATCCGAGAGACGGGCGCGGAAGATGCCGATCTGTGAGTTTTCAAAAATGTTGCGAAACTTGGCTTCACTGCGCTGTAGAGCTGCCTCGGCTTGTTTGCGCCCTGTGATGTCATTGCCAACGGATAGAATTTCCACCACCTGTCCCTGTTCATCCAAAATTGCCTGATTTGACCAGGCAACCCAAACCCGTCTGCCGTCTCGACACAGGTTTTCATTCTCGACTTGCAGATAAGATTGCAGATAAGATTCAGGGTCGTGAAACAGGTTTTGGACAAATGGTTTGAGATCGCGCCCACAGCTATCGATTTCTGGAACGATCGTTTCGAGTAAGGTACGCCCTAAAATCTCGTGTGCCTCATAGCCAAAAAATTCCAGCCCGCAGTCATTCAAGTATTGAATCCGTCCTTGCATATCACAGCGAACGATGATTGAATTCGCAGTTTGGATCAGATTGCGATAATTCGCTTCACTTTTCTGTAACGCTGCGGTTCGTTGGGCAATCTGTTGCTCTAAAGTCCGATTGTAATCGGCTAGTAATTTCTCGGCTTGTTTGCGCTGGGTAATGTCTTGAAAGGCGACGATCGCATAAGCTATATTGCCCCGTTCGTCATAAACTGGCGTTCCCCATGCCTCAACTGGAATTGTGGTGTTGTTTTGCCGAATTTCTAGATCTTCACTCCTGGTGCGATCGCCCTTTAACGCTCGGATAGTTGGCAGTTTCTCTGTTGGATATATTCGCTCCGTTCCCGCTTCATAAAACTGATAAACTGCTGAAATTTGCTCCGGTGCTACGGAGGGATCGGTTCCTTTACCCGTTAGCTGAATGCCCCGTTGGTTGGCATAGTAAGGGCGACCAGTCGCATCCACGATCGCAATCCCGACCGGAATCGCTTCGAGAAACTGAGTTATCTTGCTTTCGCTCTTCCGCAGCTTTGAGTAAAGTTTAGCATTTTCGATCGCGATCGCTGCCTGGGTGGATAATAGATTCAAGACTTGCGCTCGTTCTGGTGTAAATGCCCCAACCGCTAATTGATTTTCGAGATACAGTACGCCAACCAGCTTCGCTTGGTTGAGCAGTGGCAAACAGAAAATAGATTTGGTTTGGTGCTGTTGAATGTATGGATCGTTGATAAAAATATCTTCACGAGTCGCATCATTTAAAATGACAGATTCATGAGTGCGGATAACACAATTAATAATTGTTTCGGGTAAGCGATTTGCGGTTGGGAGCGATTGCAGCAATTGTGTAGTATAAATATTCTCACCATCTACATAACTTAATTCACCTGACGCTTCAATTGCCCATTCTCCTGCATTTTCCAGAATCAAGTATCCGGTTTGTGCGCCAGCGTTCTCGATTAAAATCTGCATTAAGGAACGAAGCAACTGCTCTAGTTCAATTTCACGAGAAATTGCCTGGGATGCTTTCAGTACCGCCGCCAAATCGAAAGCGATGGGTGAGTTATTATATGTGGTTCCAGAAGTGGTAGGAACTGACGTGGGGTATGCCCTAGAAGACTGAGGAAAGAACTGCGGATAGCGATTTTCTAAGTCTTTAACTTTGGCTTTTGCGCCCCAGCGATCGTAGCAGTAGTGGGCTTCTTTCATGTAGGTCTGGGCAAATTTTTCCCGACCTCGCGCCAGATAATGTTTAGCCGCTAATTCATAGGCTAATGCTTCTTCTTGGATAAACCCATTCTCAGCAGCACCTGCTATAGCGCGTTCGTAAAACTCTTCAGCCTCAAAAAATTGCCCTAAGACTCGCGCTTTTTCTGCCTCGACCAGATGAAATTTATGTAGATAATTCATGGGGGCGTGTTCTGCCCATTTTTGCATCTTTTCTTGGTTGGTGTTTACACAACTTAGCATCGCTTCTTTTTGGGAGCTTGAAGCCTCAACCAATAGGCTCAAAAGCACAAGAGAATCGTAGAAATTGAATATAGGTGCTGTTACCTCTTCAAAATACTGCCTTTCTAACACAGCAATTTGTGCAGCTTGATAATACTCCCCAAATAGATAACACAGTATAACTTTGTTTAAATAGAAGTAGTGAATTCCATTTTCATCTTTAACTGCAATAGCGTGCGATAGCGCTTGCTCTTCATCATATACACTACCCATTAAACGGCTGGGATTCTCAGACCTACCTAACAGATTAAGGATTGTCTGCCACAATATTGCAATCGAATTCGAGGAGATTTCCCGTCTGATTTGACCGAGCGCTTTGCTGTAGGTTGCCGTTTTTTGTTCCAGTTGCGTGAGTTCCTCACCAACAAAAAACGAGTGACAACATACAATAGATGCAGCATAGCCAGCGAATTCAAAGTCTCCGGTTTCTACTCCGTTTTGATATGCATCAACCAGAATTGGTATTGTTTTCCTAAAATGTACCTTCCGGTGCATGACGTTGGCACTAAATATCGTTAATGCTTTGCTACTACCTTTTTTGGTCTTCAATCGTTCTACCAAGCCCAGAGCCAATTTGCCAAATTTATAACCGAGTTCAATGTCTTGAACAACTTCACATAGAATAACTCCGTAGGAAGCATAACTCAGTGGTGACCAGGTAGCATTGCCGTAGTCGAGCGATAAATTTACCATTTTGCACACAATCAGTATCATTAGTGCTGGTGATACCATATTTGCAGCAGCCACAATATTCGCTAGGATATAAATTGCTGAGCGCGGTTCTGGTGCGGTCATCTTTGGTAGATTAATTAAGTCTTCGATTTCTCGTCCAGCTAATAGTACAGCTGTTTTATTCAATTCTCTTTCAACATCTAACTGACTTGGAGTTTCTATTAAGGTTACTTCCAGGAGCTTCAACGCTTCCAGTCCAATTTTAAGTGCTTCTTTTAGGTTGCCCTGTGACAAATATCTTTGAATTGTGCTATCGTAAACCTGCACTTTGTCAACCACTGTCTTCGCGCGATCAAGTACCACTTCTACGAAGTGTTCCATCTCATCAAAGCGACCTTGAAGGTATGCTGCCCCTGCTGCTTCTGAGTACAACGCTAAGGTGAGGTCATACTCACCCAGCCAACTCTCTGTACTGAGGAGTTTAAGCCCTGTATTGAAATACTTAAGAGCTGCTTCATAAGCCGTTGCTGTCTTCGCTTTCTGACCTGCCATTAAATCCAATTTGGCAATTTCAGTTCGCTCTGGTGGAGCGGTGACAAGCTCAATTCCCTGATTGAAATGATCCACGATTTCAAACAGTCGAGCTGACAGTTGCCCTGGTGAAGTTTTTTCGAGTAGATTGCGACCGATCTGCAAATGAACCACTTGTTTCTGCGACTGCTCAATTAAGGCATAAGCAGCTTGCTGGACGCGATCGTGCAAAAACTTATACTCTTGAACTAACAAATCCTCGTCTAATTCAGATAAAGGTTGAATTAATCCAGCATATATTGCAGCTAGTAAATTTTGGAAAATCGCTTGAGGTGTTTTTTCACAAACGATCGCTAAAGTTTCTAAGTCGAATTGGGAGCCAACACAAGCGGCTAAGCGGAGAATTTGCCGTGTTTCTTCTGGCAATTTCTTCAACTGGAGCAGCAGCAGTTCCACCACATTATCGGTTATATTTCGGGCTTGAATTTGAGCAATATTCCACTGCCAGTTCAACTGTTTCGCATCAAAAGTCAGCAGATTTTCGCTATAGAGCATTCGCAAAAATTCACCGACAAAGAAAGGGTTGCCCTCGGTTTTACGTAACACTAATTGGGCTAAAGAACGAACGGTGTCAGGATTACGATCTAGCGTCTCGGCAATCAATTGATTCAACGATTCCAACGTTAAGGGTGCTAAGGTAATCTCCTGAAGCACTGCCCTTTGTTTTCGCAATTTCTCTAGCGTTAACATTAGTGGATGCGTTGAAGTTACTTTATTATCTCGATAGGCTCCAATCAAAAATAGATATTGTGTCTGTTCGTCAAGTAATAATAGCTCGATTAACTTTAGCGTGGCTGAGTCGATCCACTGCAAATCGTCTAAGAAAATTACCAGGGGATGCTCCTTGTCACAAAACACCCGCACAAACTTTTGAAACGTTAGATTGAAGCGATTTTGAGCTTCAGTTGCTCCAACTTCCGGTACGGGTGGCTGCTTGCCAATAATTAGCTCAACTTCTGGGATTGCATCAATAATAATTTGTCCGTTGCTGCCCAATGCCGCAAGTAAATGCGATCGCCACTGTTGCAACTGCTTCTCTGGTTCGCCCAGTAGTTGCTGCACCAATTTTTGCAGGGCATGGGCGATCGCGCTGTAGGGAATATTGCGATCGAATTGGTCAAACTTCCCCCAGACAAAATAACCCCGCTTTGCCGTAATGGGTTTGTAGAGTTCCTGTACCAATGCTGATTTGCCAATGCCAGCATAACCAGAAACCAGCATCATTTCGACGTTAAATGGTTGAGAATTTTCTTCATTCCCTCTTCCGGCTACTCTGTCAAATGCTGCTAATAATGCTGCAATCTCCGCTTCTCGTCCGTACAGTTTTTGGGGAATGTGAAACTGCTGGGAAATATCTTGAAGACCTAATTGGATGCGATCAATTTGACCGCTTTGAGCAAATTGGCGATCGCTCCTTTCTAAATCCGCCTTAATTCCCCAAGCACTCTGATAGCGATCTTCCGCATTTTTTGCCATCAGTTTCATAACAATATCTGAAACTGCTTTAGGAATCGCTGCATTCAATTCGTGAGGCGGAACAGGCGATTTGGCAATATGGCAATGAACTAGCTCTAGTATGTCTGTTGTCGGGAACGGTAGCTGTCCAACGAGCAGTTCATAGAAAGTTACACCGAGCGAGTAAAAATCGGTGCGGTAATCGAGCCAGCGATTCATCCGCCCCGTCTGCTCAGGAGAAATGTAGGCGAGTGTACCTTCTAATACATGAGGACTTTTGAAGGTTGGATTTGTGCGGTTAAATCGGGTGGCAATGCCAAAATCAATGATTTTAACCACACCCGTATCTGAATTGAAGACGACGTTGCCAGGGTTGATATCTTTGTGGATGATATTAGCGTGATGAATTTTGCCCAGAATCTCTGTAATGTCAATGGCTAATCGAAAGAAATTGGATAAGGGCATGGGGCAGAATCTTTCTTTTCGCTGCTGCATCCATCTTTCGATAGATTCTCCACCAAAATCTTCTAAAAGAATCGCGAGTGTGCGTTGATAATCTTGCTGGCTATACGCCTTGACAACTCCTGGGAGATTCAGGGAGCGCGTAATTTCATATTCCTGTCTGTAGCGAGTTAATTCTTGGGGAGAGGGGTAATCTTGCTTGAGCAGTTTGACGACGAGCGGGCGATCATCTTGCTCTCTGATGCCCCGATACACTAGAGATGCTGAACTCTCATAGATCTTGCTGTGGATGGCAACTCCAGGTAGGGCGATCATATAACTCTCTCCCGATGAGTGTCATCAGCTGTATTATAAAGCATATCGTTTGTGTCGTTTGCCAAACTCCAAAAAATAAAACAATTGGGCAACTTTGCCTGGTGCTGGCTTTGCTAAACGGCTCGCCCTCTAGGGGCAAAGCAAGGCGGAAACACCCAATATGTAGACTTAGACAGAAGATGAGAGCGTGTTTGCATTCCTTCTATCTACTCGTTTTATTTACCTAAAGTGTAATGACTTCCAACGCTCAACTTCTTTGGTGATTCTTACAACAATTTATCAGATTCTTATGGTGAAGGGCGCACCTGAAAGGGTGTCATTCCGGTGAATCGCTTAAACTGTTGCGTCAAATGGCTTTAACTAGAAAAACCCACTTGTAAGGCAATGTCCGCGATTGTCAGATCCGTTTTTGTAGCAGGTAGGCGTTAGTCAAAAGTAGTGGTTTTGGTTATTGCTATGCTAGTGACAAGCTTCTTTATATTGTTAGAATGCAAATGCTTTTGGCGTTAATGAAATTTGTGCTTTAGTACTATAAGTGTCTACAAGCTGTTCTAAGCGTTCAACAATACTGCTTTTAAGAATGGAATAGTTAGCTTGATTAGTGATAATTAGCGATAGCTCAGTTGCCCACTGCTCATAATTAGAACTACCAATAATACCAATAGAAGACTGGATATAGTTAACAAGAATGCTGTCATTGAAACCAAAGCCACTTTCACCCCAGATGCAAGCAGATTGCAGCAAATACTCATAGTCTGCGAATACTTGAAACTGGGGGTTCCATCTAGGAGCATTGCTCCGGTAGTGGACGAAACCATTGCTGTCGAATATCTTTTGTTGCCATAGAAGCTGCTGTAAGGAGCAGCAATTGCTAGGAGAAACAAACGGCTTCCCTTGACGAACAACATTACCATTGCGGATGACATCGCGGCGGCGCTGCTGTCTTGCTATGCTATATCGAATATTGGAATGTTGTTTAAAGTACTGCCGCATTGAGGCAATAAATTCAGGAGCTATACTGTTGTCATCGTCCAGGTATGAAACAATGTCACCACCAGCTGCATCTAGTCCCAAATTACGGGCGTAGCACAAGCCAAAGCCACTGTAAGGGTGTTCCATTTCAATGTAAGTGATATAGTCGTGCCTGCTGAATTATATAAAGCTGGAATTATTGAGATTGATGAGGATATAGATTTTACTGAAGAGGAAGAACTTTGGGACATTACAGTTCATTTTAATGGTGAGATGTTCACTCCAAAGCTTGCCTGTATCAGCGAATCTCAAGCTTTTGAACTCGGCAAAAGACTTTATGACTGGTTAGAGAATAATTATCGACAAGTACAGGGATTTGAATTTAAGTGGGAAAAATATTCTGTAGAACGAACCACCACTAGAGAGTATCCTTGTTGTTGTTTGCCATACTACGTTTTAGAAGAAGGTTTAGACGTTTTTACCGTTGAAGAACGAGACTCTGAAGCAATAGCATATGGCTGGATTACTGGTAGTCCTTTACCTTACTACATCGGATTAGATGGGTTGATAGTTATTGATGATGTCACAGATGATGCTTATCAGGCTGGATGGTGTCCTGCTTGGAAATTAACTAGAAGAAATTTTTTTTGAAGTTCTTGTTTGATAAAGGTTTCAGCCATTGTATGGCGGCTGGTAACAGCTTCGCTACTTTCTCCCCAATTTCCGCAAATAAAAATGATGTGGTGTTGTGATTGGGGTGAACTAGGTTAAAGCGTTAATGGTGGGCGGGATATGTACTGCCCCCTTGCCTCAACGACAGGAAAATATTACTGCAACGCCTGCGAGCACTATAACATTCTATACTTTCAGCAACAACACACGATATTTTTGAAACTACTCAAAAGAATTTGGTAAAAACCCTTGACTCTCTGGTTAGTTGGAGATTTTAGGATAAATCTATGACTTACATACACTTCGGGCAAAGTAAAGCTATTGCAGTTCGCATACTTCCCGATTGTGCCAAATAATAGCTCATGCGAGTCAAAAAAGCGATCGCTCGCTGGCTATCCTGCCAGCTGAAGAAGTAAATGTAAGAGGTAAACTATGCTTTCTGGTTCATCCGTATTAAAAACGGTTTTATTGGACACTGGGGTACTAATTGCCCTACTCGTAGGCATTGGTCTGTGGTGGCGAAGGGCTGTCCGCCGCTACTATCTGCCCTGTCCATTTTGGCTGGCTTGGCTTTTAGAAAATCCATACATGGAAGCTATGGCAGGGAGTTCAGTTATTCTAGACCGTCTTAACCTCTCCCCTGGAATGCAGGTACTTGATGTCGGATGTGGAACGGGTCGTGTTGCTATTCCTGCTGCTAGAAGAGTAGCACCAAATGGTCAGGTAGTGGCGCTTGATAGCCAATCAGGTATGTTGCAGAAGCTAGAGCAAAAAGCTAGCGCAAACAGTATAACTAATATTCGGACGCTTCTGAATAAAATCGAGCCAGGAATACTGGAACGTAACAAGTTTGATAGAGCATTGTTGGTGACAGTATTGGGTGAAATTCCAGATCGGGAGGCAGCACTTCAAGAGATATTTGCTGCTCTCAAACCGAATGGCATTCTTTCTATTACTGAAGTCATTCCTGATCCCCACTATCAAACACTTGGCACTGTTCGCCGTTTAGCTGAAGCAGTTGGGTTTTGCCCCGACCATTACTACGGTAATTTTTTGGCTTTTACAATGAACTTCGTAAAGCCAGATCCGGCACAATAGCAGGGATTAGGGCGATTACAACCGCTTAAAATTAAATCAATTAAATATCGAGCTTATTGCAGCTATAACTTGCTCTCAAGTTAAGTACAGGCTTGAAAAGTAGATGGGTGGATATTTGGACACTGATTTGGAATGGAGGAAAAATGAATCTCACCTCTGAGCAGGTTCACTGGATTGGCGGATTTGCATTTACGATTGTCGCTTTACTGCTCATCTTATATGAAACCCGCTTGGTAAGAGCGGGTTGGTTACCTTATCTGCTCCCCATACTATTGATTGGTTACGGAGTAGAAAGCTTTATAGATCCGCTGGTGCATGGCGCAGCGGAACCTCAGAACTATGGTGCTGAAAGCTTACAACATATTATACAGGGCACACTAATGCTGATTGTTGGTGGTGTAGAGTGGCTTCGTGCTGGTGGACGGCTAAAACATTATGGTTGGGGATTGCTTCTGCCACTTGGTCTTGTTGGGGTTGGGAGCGTGTTTATGTTCCATGCCCAGCATGAGGCTAATGTTCCTCCTTTGCTTCTTCTAGTTCAACATCGGATTTTTGCAATCACTCTTTGGATCGCTGCTGCTACCAAAGCGGTAGCTGAGTGGCCAAACAAAAATTCTCGATCCTTTTCGATAGCGTGGCTTCTCCCGTTACTGCTGTTTGGATTGGAACTATTGGTCTACACAGAGGGAGGTACTCCCTTAATCCATATGGCTCACTGAATTACTCAAGTATGCAAATAGTAATCGCCACACCTAACAATCCACTAAGTGTCCGTCTTCCATATGAATGATGCGGTCAGCAATATCGAGAATGCGATTATCGTGAGTAACCATTAAGACAGCACAACCCTGCTCCCTAGCCAAACGCTGCATCAGTTCTACTACGTCTCGACCGGATTTACTATCTAAAGCAGCTGTCGGTTCATCAGCCAAAACTAGTTTCGGATGGCTTACCAAAGCACGAGCAATCGCAACTCTTTGTTTCTGTCCACCAGATAAATCGTCAGGATAATAATTCACTCTATGACCCAAACCTACAGCTTTCAACATAACTTTAGATTTAGCTTGAGCTTCTTGATTGTCATATTCTTTATGTAGTTCCAGTGACATCTGAACATTCTGGCAAGCAGTCAAAAATCGCAGCAAATTGTGAGCCTGAAAGATATAACCAATATTTCGTCGAATTTGTACTAATTGGTTATTATTAGCTTTGTACAATTCATTTCCTAAAACTTTGAGACTTCCCTCTTGGACAGAACGCAAGCCTCCCATTAAAGTGAGCAAGGTTGTTTTACCTGAGCCTGACTGCCCCATTAAAATAACTACTTCACCAGGGTAAATTTCTAGGTTTATGTCAAACAAAATCTGTTTTCGTAATGCCCCTTGACCAAAGTAGTGATTGAGATTTTGAATAGAAATAATAGGATTTTGTTGTAACATTAGTAAACTAAAGTAAAAATATTCTTTATTCCACTAAAAAATATCTGCTGGATCTGCTGCTCTCAATTTACGTACAGCGATCGCACCAGAAATTGAACACATTAAAATTGTCAAAACTAAAACAAATACAGAGCGGCTAGCACTCATAAAAATTGGTAAAAAAGTGGCAAACTTGGTCAATTCATATAAACCTAAAGAAATACCTAAACCAGGAATGTAGCCAAAAATCGCTAAAATCAAAGCTTCTTGAAAAACAACACGTAATAAATAATTATCTGTAAACCCCATAGCCTTGAGTGTGGCGTATTCGGCTAAATGCTCGTTGACATCTGTGAAAAGTATTTGATACACAATGACTATACCAACTATAAATCCCATCCCCGTACCAAGTGCAAACATAAAGCCAATTGGTGTACTGGTGCGCCAATATTCTTTTTCAAACTCTATAAATCCTTGGTAAGTAAGTATTCTCACATCTTTAGGCAATTTAGCAACCAAATTATTCAGTACTTTTTGTTTATCTACACCTGGTTTTAAAGTAATTAAGCCAATATCAATTTCTCCTGAGCGACGATTTCTAAATAAACGCAAGAAATTTTGGTCGCTGGTGATTAAATTTCCATCTGCCGCAAAGGAAGGGCCAAGAGTAAACAAGCCAACAGTTTTAATTCTGTAGTTACTAATTTCCGTTAATACCTGTTTGTCACGCTCAAATTGTGCAGCAATTGGCCCATATTCAGAGCGGGAAGAACGGTCAAATAGAACAGTATCAGGCAGTTTTAGCTTATTGAGATTTTGATTAACCTCTGGTAAATTAAATACTGGTTTTTCCGGTTCAAAACCAAACACAAATATGGCTCGATAATCGGCATTGACAGGATTTTTCCAGTCAGCAAAATCAACATACACAGGGCTGACAGAATTAACCCCTTCAAAGCCTGATATTTGATAGAGACGACGAGAAGAAAACTGTCTCATATAAGCAAGAGACTTGGAACGGGGACTAATCATAATCAAGTCCGCTTTTAAAGTTGTGTGGAAGCGTGCAGCACTATCATAGAGTGCACCCTCAAACCCCAATTGCATAAACATGAGAATATTGGAAAAAGCAATACCCGCCATTGCAACTATCATGCGAGATTTTTCGCGGGTAAGTTGTAACCAAGCTAGAGGTATTTTGGACATGATGACTAATGGGGAATAGCGAATGGGTTAGTTAAAGAAAGATTTTCATGCGTTCTGATATACGCAGTTGACGACTGTCTTGAAAATAAGGCAGGAGGCAGAAGGGAAGACTGTTTTCATTGCCTCATCGTGTGATTTATTACATGACTAACTAGCTAAAATTTTTCTGTATTAATTACTACTTCTACTTGTAAATTGGTTAAACTTCTAACTTGCTTGGCATCTTTTGGATTGAGACGAATTTTAACTTCAACAACTCTGCGGTCTACATCAGCAACGGGATCGGTACTAAAAATCGCCTGTTTTTTTACTTGTAAGCCAACTTGAGTGACCTTCCCATGTAGTTCTCCGGGAAAAGCTTCACTACTAATCCTGGCTTGCTGACCGATACGTACTTGACTAACATCTGTTTCGTATACTTCAGCAACTACGTACATCTGGTCTGTTTGACCCATGTCTGCAATTCCTTCGTTACCAACAATTTCTCCTAGAAAAGTATAAATTTTTAAAATCTGACCGTCCTTGGGAGCGCGTATGTAGGTTAATTCCAGATCTGCTTGAGCTTTTGCCACAGCAGCGATCGCACTTTCTACCTCTGCTTGAGCTGCTTGTACATCAGTGGGGCGAACCTCAGCTATTTGGTCTAGAGTTGCTTCCGCTTCGTTGATTTGCTGTTGCAAGGTTTCTTCGGTTTGCTTAAGAGTGAATCTAGCCTCGTTGATTTGCTGTTGCAAGGTTTCTTCTGTTTGATTTAGGCTAGCCTTAGCTGCATTCAACTGCTCCCTAGCAGTTTCTAATTCTAGATGCTTGCTATCAAATTTGGAAGCTTCAACTGCACCTTCTTTGTATAGCATCTCAAAGCGTCCAAATTCTGTTTGAGCATTACTCAACTGGGCTTGTAGACGAGCAATATTTGCTTGTTGAGTTCTTCTTTCCCCCAACAGTTGGGCTTGCAAGCGGGCAATGGTTGCTTGTTGAGTTTTTCTTTCGCCAAATAGTTGTGCTTGCAAACGGGCAATTTGGGCTTTTTGAGCGTTAATTTCCCCAGTTTTTGCTCCAGCTTTTACCTTAGTTAAATTAGCTTGAGCAACTTTTACTTGTTGTTTAGCTTGTTTTAAAGCAGCCCAAAGACGATTATAGTTGTCTAAGATGGCAATTACTTGATTGGAGGTAACTTTATCTCCCTCTTTCACTAAAAGTCTGTGGATTTTAACAGTTTCAAGAGAAGTGGAAGCAGACAGGCGAATAACTTCGCCTTGCGGTTCTACGCGTCCTCTGGCACTAACAGTATTGATAGCGGGAGGAGTAGTTGCCAAGGAAGTTGATGCGGGATTTTGTTGAGTAGATCGGGAATGAAAAAGACTGTAAATAGTCGCTGTGCCAATAATTGATGTGGCGACACTTAGGAAGATAATTACCCACCACTTTTTGGACTTAAGAAACGACTGCTCCATTACTTTTGAATCGTGTATATTCATTTTACTGTTGAAGCTCAAGTTTAATCTAAAAAATCACTGATGAACTCTTTAAAACTAACTAGACTAAAACCTTTACTTTGGACATTTTTAACATCAGTTCGAGTAGGAAATGAGAAGTATGAGCCGCCTAACGTTTGAGGAGTTTGTTTCAAATGATAATCATCAAAATTATTTATGATATTGAATACTAACTTTACCCCTTTATTATTAACTAATTTATCCAAACTAAGAATACTATATTCAGTGTTCTCCACTTCCAATTTTTCTTGTGCAAGTATTGCTCCTGAATCAATAGAAGTATCTTCAATTTCATGAACTGTTATACCAAATTTACTATCATTTTTAAAAGCTGAGTAGAAAACTGGGAATAAGCCTTTACATTCAGGTAAAAGTGCTGCATGTACGTTAATAACTCCTTTTTTTGGTATTTTGATGATTTGTTCTCTAATAATTTGATCGAAGAAATATATAACGATTAAGTCAAGATTAGCTTGCTTCAATTTAGTGACAACATTTTCACTATTTACATTTGATGTTTTAATATGTCTAATTCCATATTTATGGCAAATTTCAGATATAGTAAATTTTTTCCTTTTGCGACTAGTAATGAATGAAACTAATCGAAATAGGTAAATCAACCAAAAATAAACAATAAAGTTGTAAGTCAAATATATGACGAAATCAAACCCTGACCTGCGATAGTTAGTAATAATTTGCTTAAATAAATTACCATGTTTACCACTATACCTATCAGTAGTCACTACAACTGCTAATTTATCATGATGCTCTTTAATAAAGCTGATAATAGCTTCACTTGAGGAATAGCATTCTATGTTAAACAAAGCAATTTTTTGCATAATTAAATCCTGTTTTTGCTTGGAAATAAATTGTCAGGAACACTAACTCAGTAAAAGTTATTGACAAAATTCACAAAATAGATGTTTAGCGATCGCTTCGTTTTACACCGCTGCCACAACAGGCTTTTGCTTAGATATGGCAAGTTCTACAATGTCAGCTGCTCGTCTAACTCCACCTGCGCGTTGAATTGCTGCTTGTAACCTAGATGCATTATTTTTATAGGAATCTTGACTTAGCACTTCTTGTATGCATGTTCGCAGCTTAGGGATGCTTAACCTAGCTAAGGGCACTTTTACCCCTGCTCCTGTCCAAGCCAGACGGGCTGCTGTACCTGGCTGATCGCTAGTAATTGGAATAGCAACCATCGGTACCGCATTGTTTAGGGACTCAAGAACAGTATTCAACCCTGCATGAGTAATAGTGAGGGTGGCTTTCTGAAGTAGTTCCATTTGAGGTGCATATTTAACTACTAAGGGTTTTCCAGGCAGTCCTTTTAAATAGTCCGGGTTACTACCACCAAGAGAAATCACCAACTGCACATTTAATCCATCACAAGCCTCAGCAATACAATGGAAAACATTCATTAAGCGATTTTGTATAGTCCCCATTGAGGCATAAATCAACAGCTGTCCAGTCAGCTTTTCCCAGGGGAAAGGCACAGCTTCCCGACTGGCTGATTCATGGTAAGGGCCTGTGAAATGGAAGCATTGGGGTAAATGCTGCCTTGGAAAATCAAATTCAGCAGGTATCTGACTCAATTGGGCTAATTTGGAACAGGAATCGTTAACGCGATCGCATGGGGGCAAATTCCAGCTTTGGCGATACTCGTTAATCAGCTTTTGAATTGGTTGAGCGATATGATTGAGCAAAGAGTAAGCGGCTCGGTTCCGCAGATGTGCCCACTGTGCAGAGTTATAGCTCCAAGATGTCACAAAGGGGGGAACGCCGTCTTCTTGATTAACGGGCAAGGCACTGCACACTGTAATGAATGGAAGATCCAAGAATTCTGCAACACTCCCTCCCTCTAGTGTCATTTGGTTTACCAGCAACGCTTCTACACCAGCGTTCTTGAGTGCTTTTGGGGCATCACGAAGTACCATCGCAGCTTCTTTTTGTATTAAATTCAGGTTATATCGCAGTGCAGCAAAGCCGCTCAAGTTACCAAGTTGTGTCAACGATTGTGCCGCGATCCCCAAAGGATAATCAGTTTCTCCGATTCTCCAGAAATTCAATCCAGCTGCCAGTGTTTTTGATTGCACATCTGCGATGCCAAATAGGGTAACGCGATGTCCGCGTCGTTGCAGTTCGCGTCCTAAAGGTAGCATTGTGTTGAGGTGACCAGTTTTTGCGGGACAGAGAATGCCAAAATGAGTCATAACTAAAGTAAATTAAACGATTTAACTAGAACTACAGTTGCACAGCCTTATGTTTGTTGCTTTTGCAGAGATATTCTTTGTAAAGTTTGCTGTTTAAGGATTTCCAGCTTTATCCTCTGTTGTTAAACTTGGCAGTCACCAGAGAGAGGATGAGGATAAAGCATGAAGTAAAAGAAAAACTTTTTCGATTTTAAGCCCCTAAAAATTGTGGGGTACTTTATAATTGACACTTCACACTTCAGCCTTATTTTGCAGTCTGACAAAAAAGGATTAACTTACTGGATGAGCAAAGTTTCTCCTGCTAAGTATTTATCCAAAGCAGGTGATATGCTAAGACGTGAAGGAGGGTGAAATGCTAGTGGACGGGCAGCAGTAAACAGGTAAGCAACTTCAGGTGAACTGATAAATGCCATACCCCCTAATAACTCGACCGCATGAGCAGTAACACGTTCTATAGCTCCTTGCACTGCATAACGCACAAACAGTGCACGTGCTAGTTGATAGCTACCTTGGTTGCTGTCGCTAACCATCATTGACTGGGCTAGCCCTTCTAATGCAGCCATCGCTCCCTCAACTTCAATCGCTAAAATTGTCCGCTCAGAGGGTGTACCCTTGCCAGCTGCAATAGTTCGTTCTACTAAAGCACTAGCAATACCAAGGTAGGATGCAGAAATAAGCATTTCAAACCAAAGAAAACCCCTTGTTTGGACATAATCTAAATTTTCAGCACTGCCAGTATAAGAAATTAGTTGTTCTGGAACTTTAACATCGTGAAGAACAACTTCATCGCTTTCTGCACCCGCTAGTACTGAATTAGTCCAGAAGGGACGACGCTCAGTTCCTGTAGTATTTGTCGTCGGGATAATAACGACCGCTAATTCGCTACCATCTCCTGATTTGCTGGGAATAGAAACACTTGCAGTCAGCAAATCCATTGATGCAGATAAGCTACAAGGCTTTTTACTACCACTAACTGTCACACCGTCAGCTGTACGTTTTACCTGCATATTTGGACTGAGAATGCCTGCACCTGTCCGTCCTTCTGCAAATCCGGAAGCTACATACAGGTTTTGCTTGGCAATTCCCTCAAGTAACATCCACTCAAAGCCAGTTCCTGAACCTTGGGCAATCATCTCCACAATGGTTGCAACTGAAAAATGATGCATCGTGGTGGCGATCGCCAGCGAAGGCGCACGGCTGGCGATCGCTCTTTGAATCCGAACAGCTTCCACAGGAGTTGCTCCTAAACCCTTATACTTGGTTGGAATTAATAAACCAGGGCCACCAAGTTCACGAAATATTTTTATGGCTGGATTTTGTGGCTTTTCCATTTCCAGTAAAGGAATGTACGCCAATTTTTCATCAAGGTCTGGCAGAAACTTTGTCAGGATTGTTCGTTCTGGTTTGAGAAAATTCATCTATAAAACTCCTATTTACTGTGAAATATTTATTAGATAATTGGCAAAAATGGGCTACTGTTTATAAATGTTGTATGACGGAACTAAGGCCGGATTAGGAAACAGAATATTCAAACTCTTACGAATAATCCAATTAAGTAGAAATCCCGTACCTTTTATATACATATAGAGTGGCGTTTGATAGGAGCCTAATTTGGCTTTGAAGGTGTCTGCTGTTTGACCAAAGTCAATTTTTGATACATTCTGTTTCAACGCTTCATCTAGAGCAGCATACATTAAATTGAAATAGAGGTCTGACTCTGCATTTAAACTGTAATCTAATCCGCAAAATAGGTAATGAACACTTGATTGCGTACAAATAGAACAATTGAATGCCACTATCTTGTCATCTTTATAAACAAGAGTGAAAAGTAATTGCCCAGGAAAATAAATTGCTAACTCTCGAAAAAAACTTATAGGTAGAGTCTCCAGTTGATTTTCAGACTTTTGGACAACTGCTTCATACAGTTGATGTATTTCTGGAGTATATATTTGCAAAATTTTTTCTGTATCCTTCAACTGGACAACGCGAAGACCAGCTTTTTCAAATTTCCGTTTTGACCTTTTAATATCATTGCGATAGTGGGACTTTAAAGCAGCACAGTATTCCGAAAAATTAGCAAACTTTGCCTGAAAGCTATGCATGGGTAAACTTTCTGCTTTGAGATAATTAAGCTGTAGCAGTGCATCTAGTTGATTGCATTCTTGGGAATTAAATTCTTTGTAAATAGTAAGCTTTATTTTTTCTTTGGCTACAATAGTATTCATAATACTATCAAGCAATTTTAGAATCAACTCCTGATTAGCATTTTCTACAAAAATTAAATGGTTTTTACCGATAGAAATAGGTAACCCACAAAAAAGAACATTTAAATATAAAAATGATGGCAGCAAACGTCTAACATGAGTAATAAATTCTTTAGTGCTTTTGCTAGCAACAACTCCTAAGTCAGCTTTAAATGTAGATAAACTAGTACAAGCAGACGGATTACCATTTTGGTCATAAAAAATGACATACCAGAATTTGCTAAAGCCCGCCATAGTTTTTTCAATTGTCAATAAGAATCCAATATCCATGTAAACATTAGAATCACTTGTCTGACAAACTTGCTTCCAATCGTCTAAATCTACGTCAAGGATTGAATTATACAATTTATAAGAGTAATTATTCTCAGCTTGAATTAAGCAGTCAATGGCTTTCGTCATTTATTTGTACCATCTCTATAATAGAAATAGATTTCAAGTTAAACCAAAACTATTTTCTGTTTTGATAGTTCCAGAACCAATCTACAACTATCAAAACAAGATGAGGATTCCTATTTATGCAACTTATGCTGCTGAAACTTGATCTGGTGCTTGTGTCTGTGATAAATTAATTTGAACTGGTAAAAATTCCACTTCTTCACCAAACAAACCCCTAATAATTGCTGTAATATTTTCCTGTAGTGCCTGTATAGCAATAGGGTCAAGAATTGGACTTAAAGAGGGAATACCCATGTCAAACTCAGCTAAAAATAGTATCAGGCAATCATCTTCTTGATTTTGAACTTTCCACTGTCCAGAGAAATGTTCAACATCACCTTCAATCTGATTGAAGCTAATCGTATAATTTGAGGGATCAAATACATCTTCTTCTGTCCAAGACATCACACCGCCCCGAAAATCAACTTCCCAAGTAGAAATAGTTCGTCCGTCAGATAATACTTGGCTAGTGACGCTATGTACAGCTTGACTATTGTTTGGATACGAATCAAAGTCGCAGAGAATCGGATAAATTTCTTCGGCACTGCGAAGGGAAACTTTAGCGACAATTTCTAGGTATTGCATGGATAAAATCTCCTTTATGAATTAGCGATATTTAAAGATGAGTTACGTTTAGAAAGAGCGATCGCACTGTCTGAAATTGCACTCAGCAGCCAATCAATATCTGACTCGCTCAGAGTTGCCGATGGTGTCAATCTGACAACACGGTGAGCATTAAGCGAATAGGAAACCAGCACATTTCTGTGCATGAGTTCAAACATGAAGTCACCAGCCAGATAATCAGCTTCAAACTCAATCCCAATCAACAGTCCGATCCCGCGAACTTCTCGAACTAGATGGGGACATATTTCGCCAACAACTTTCTGCACCTCGACAACTAACTTTTCACCTAGTTCTTTGGCTTTGGGTACGATATTCTCGTTTTTAATGACGTTAATTGCTGCTCGTGCGGCAACTGTGGCTAAAGGACTACCTGCAAAAGTTGATGTGTGCAACAGCGGATCTTGATTAAGCCTTTCATAAGCTTGAGCAGAAGCAACAGCAGCACTGACAGGTATTACTCCTCCACTTAAAGCCTTTCCTACCAAAAGAACATCAGGAACTACTTCTTCTCTATCTGCTCCCCACCAAGTTCCCAGTCGTGCGAGTCCGGTTTGAATTTCATCCAAAATCAAAAATGCTCCATAGTGGCGGCAGAGTCTCTCTACATCGCGCAAGTAGCCTTCGTAGGGAACAATGACACCGCCTTCTGCCTGCACAGGCTCCAAAATAACGCAGCATTCATGAGCGTTATTAGAAAGTACATTCTCCAGTGCTTTTGGAGCTGCAAAGGGGATAAACTCGACTTGTGGGAGCAGAGGCTGGAAAGGCAAGCGATAGGCTGTACGACTGGTAACACTTAACGCTCCCAATGTCTTACCGTGGAAGCCTCCTTGCATTGCAACTAGCTTGCGTTTGCCAGATAAACGCGCTAGTTTGAGACCGGCTTCTGTGGCTTCCGCACCAGAGTTACCAAAGTACACGTAGTCTAAACCTTTGGGAGTGACAGAAGCTAAAGTTTCTGCTGCCGAAGCTAATTCAGCATTTAAAAGCGCACGAGTTGATAATGGATGACGCTCCAGTTGTGCTTTCACAGCTTCGATGACGGTAGGATGACAGTGACCGATAGTAAAAACACCGTAACCACCACAAGCTAAATACTTCTGTCCGCGTTCATCAAAAACGTAGTTTCCAGAAGAACGAACCTCAACATGAGTACCCATTAATTCCGCCAGCTTGGCAAGAGATTTATTAACGTGTCGTTTTTGCCCTTGGATTACAAGCTGTCTAAACTTAGCTGCTTGATGTGAATCTGGGTATATTTCCATACTTTCAAGCATTTGTTGGCTTTGTTTCATCTCACTCTCAATTTCTAAATAGATTGATTAACTAACCTGAAAATGTGGTTTGATTGGCACTTTCTGTCCCTGGTTTTGATGTTCTAGCAATGCCATTTCTACTAAAGGCATTGCCTTGCCGTAGCGAAACCAAGGAATACCGGGCCAAAGATGATGGACAATATGATAGTTTTGATTCAGCATCAGTATCTGCAATAGTTGCCCCTTAAAGATGCGTGTATTTTCCAAAGGATGCTGGGACTCTTGAGGAAAATGCACAGCCCATGCAACCGTTAGTTCAATTAACGCTCCAGCCATGAGTAGTGGAATAACCCATAACCATAAAACATCTTGCAGATGACCCATGCAAGCCGCACTGATGACCGCAGACAACTGCAACCCCACCGTTATTAGATGTTCAATTAATTGTGGATGTTTGTTAGACCACAAACGGCGATTAATCATGAAAGAGTTGTCGTGTGTTAAACGAACTAAAGTCCAAAGAGGTAACAACCAGCGTGGTTTTCTACCGATCACATAGTCCGGGTCGGATTCTGGATGATTTGTAAATGCGTGGTGCTGGGGGTGCAAGATACGAAACATTGGGAACGTTGTACCCTCTAGCACTGCTGCGATGCGCCCAACCCAGTTGTTAACCGTGCGATTGGGATGCACCAAGCGGTGTACAGCTTCGTGATTCACTGTATACAGAGCGTACAGACATAATAAGTTAATTGCTGCTGAGGCTTGAAGAGGCAAATATTCTAAAAGATAGGCAATAATTGATGCTGAAAAGATGTTAATGATAGCGACAAATAGTAACAGGGTGGGATTGCCAAAGGTGCTATTTGGTATTTGCATTAGAGAGTGGTCAATCTCACACAACCTCTGATTTACTAACTTACTTTCCACGTGTGCCTCACTAGCTAAATGCACTGTAATTTGAGCAAGAGTTTTCTACTCTTGCTCTTGAGACTTGCAACTATCTATGCAAATACTGGTGTCAAAGCCTGGCCTTCCAGATGCTGGCGAATTTGAGATTTGTTCTTGTCGCTGACTTGCAGATAGTCATTATTCAAGAACCATTCAATTGCCTTAATAGCAGCTTGTTTGACACTGCTTTTGGGTTCAAACCCCAACTCATTTTTTGCTTTGCTGGTGTCGAGGTAGTAGTAAAGGCTGGAGAATTTGACCATCGGTGCGGTGTAGAGCGGATGTTGATTGGTGATGTGGTCAGAAATAAATTCTAGAATTTGAGCTAGCTTCACAGCACCCGCATAGGGTAGTTTCAATTTGGGAGCGGGAACTCCAGAAATTGCTTCTAAAGCTGAGAACAAATCTACGACAGAAAGGTTTTCATGTCCTAGAATATAGCGATCGCCCACCTTCCCTTTCTTAGCTGCTAGGATATGACCGTAAGCCACATCATCAACATCGATGAAATTAGCACCGCCATCAATGTAGCCTGGTATCCTGCGGGCGAGAAAGTCTAGAATCAGCTTCCCTACAGGGTTTGGCTTGATATCTCTTGCACCTAAAGGAGCGGAAGGCATAACAACAACTATCGGTAGTCCTTGCGCTGCGAATCGATAAGCTTCAAACTCAGCAGAATATTTCGATTGCTCGTACTCCATCGACATATCCCACAGATTGAAATTATGATTCTCCGTTGTGGGGGTGTCCTTTCCGTAACTACCAATTGTAGAGATGGTACTGGTGTAAACTACTTTCTCTACATCCTGTTTCAGTGCAGCAGAAAAAACATTTTTTGATCCCTCAACATTAACCCAGTCAAACAGGTGGCGGTCTTTACGAGGAACCCAAAAAGCTACCATTGCAGCACCGTGATAAACAGAATGACAGCCCTGCATCGCCCGTGCTACCGAATCATAATCGGTAATATCTCCGTAGGCAATTTCAATATCCAGTTTCTCCAAATTTCTTAGATCCGAACCCTTTCTGACTAACGCTTTGACTTGTTGACCATCTTCTTGAAGTTGACGAACAATAGCAGAACCTACAAAACCTGTAGCACCAGTGACTAAAGCTTTCATGATTTATTCCTCCAATTATTGAATTAGAAAAGTGACAAAACTGTTGTTTTTAGTGACCGAATGGACAACCAGATTTTTTGTGAGACGCAAACTGTCGCCAGGGATCGGGCTGCGAAAAGAAGTTGGGCTTTAGCTCAACATTTTCATAGTTGCGGTGGAAAACTGGCGTCGTTGAGCCAGATATGGGAGGTACAATCCATCCCCAATCGGCGTTGGTGGTTCTTCCCGCAAGTGCTTCGCTTTTCTCAAATTGCACGAAGCGACGAGTTTCGCTGTGGTGGTCAACCATAGTCACGCCAGCACGTCGGAACGAGTATAGAACCGCAACATTTAACTCAACTATGGCGCGGTCTCGCCACAGGGTATGGTCATAGCGTGTATCTAAACCCATTCGTTTTGCCACAACGGGCAATAAATTGTAGCGGTTCTCATCTGCAAAGTTGCGAGCAGCAATTTCCGTACCCATGTACCAACCACTAAAGGGTGCGGCTGTATACTGAACCCCGCCAATCTCTAGCATCATGTTGCAAATAGCTGGTAGCGCGTGCCATTTGAGACCAAGCTCTGCAAACCAAGAGTAATCAGGATGCTGGATTGGCACTTCCAGCACTGCATCGCCAGGTAACTCAAACAGCTTTGGACGCTGATTTGGCATCTGAATCACGATGGGCAGGATGTCAAAAGGTGTACCTTCGCCTCCTTTCCAACCCATTCGCTGCAAGAGTTCTGTGAACTCGGCATACTTCGGGTCACCGACAACCGAACCGTCTGGTTGCCGATAGCCTGCGTAGCGAATGAGCTGATCGTTCCAAATGCGGATTCCAGGTTTGCCTGGTTCTTGCGGCGCAAATACGGTAGCAAGGGATTTGATGCGACCACCGTTAGTGCATAACCGCAGATGCTCAACCAAAGCCTCGAATATTTCTTCTGCCTGATTCAAGCTGCGGCGATCGCGAACTTCTAGCGAGTTCCAATAACTACGTCCCACGCATCGGGTACTGTTGCGCCACGCCAATTTTGCTCCATAAGCTAATTCATCAAAGCTTTGCCAATAGGTTCCTGTTTGCTCTACCTCGCTCTCTATTTCTGCAAATCGACTTAAGTAAGATTCTTGAATTACTTGTTCTTCTTGCAACAATGCCAGAAATGCTTTGGCGTCAGATAAAATAGTGTTATACGTTCTAAAACCGTGTTGCAAGGCTAAATTGTTGATTAGCATAGTATGTCAACATTCGCATTTAGCAAGTTGGACACGGTCTTTCTTAGCTTTTGCACCAGAGCAGACCCTTGTTTGACTAGCCCAGTATTCGAGGCTGTGTGTTAAGGCAGTTTCCAAATGTGGTAGCGGTGCTACACCAAAGCGAGTTTCCATCTCTGGTAATGACATGGGGAAGGGTTCCTCATTACACAAGTAAGGTGCGACTTGAGCAAACCAGTCAAAACCTTTTTTGACGGATTTTGGTAACTCTGACATAAAGGCAGGACGGATCAGACGATCTACAATATCAGGGCTGACCATGCGTGGTATGTTAATTTCTATACCTTGATTTTTGCCAAATTCTGCAATTAAATCTGCTATCTGGCGTACCATTAAGGCTTTATTTCCAGAAGTGAGCCAATATTCACCCGCTACGCAATCATGCTCAATCAGTCCCGCTATAGCATTAGCAACAACGTCTTGAGGAATAAAATCTATATATGCTTGCGGTAACATTGGCAGGATGGGCAAAAAACCTCTAAAAAGCGAACTGATGATGTTATAAATGCCCTGAAAACGTGCAATCTCACCTGATGTGGAATCGCCAATCACTATCGAAGGGCGAATAATTGCATAGGGCAATCGGCTCTCTCTAACTAACCGTTCTCCTTCTCGTTTCGAGATAGTGTATGTATGCTCTAATGGCCCATCTTTGCGCTGATGAGGACGGATAAAAGCAGTACTAATATAGTAGAAAGGAACTTGAGCGATCGCCGCTAATTCCAGCATATTTTCCAAACCGCGTACATTTGTGCGGTGAATCAATTCATCTGTTTCACCAAAATCAGTGATCGCAGCTGAATGCACAATGCAGTCAACGCACTTTGCCATATCTTTTAATTGTGTCTGACTAAGACCAAGCCCAGGCAAGGAAATGTCACAAGGAATGGTAGTAGCATTAGGATGAGAGATTGGCTTTCTGTATGTTAGACAAATAACTGAATGTGCGTGAAGTCGGGCTAATAAGGCTTGACCAACTACTCCTGATGCACCAGTCAGCAGGATTGTTTTCCTCTGAGGAAACTGATTTATGTACACTATTTTTAATCCTTAACTACAAGTGAATAATGGGATTAACCGTTATCCAGTAAAATGGTTACAAAACATCAAATAATCACTATTTTTGCAAGTGTTGTATTTCTTGTTTTTATTTTTTGTAATTCACTTGCAAAGCAGAATTATTGTTTGATAAGGATAGATAATGATTGATATCCTGCATTTGTTGTAACAGAAATTCTACTTCAGTCTCAAGCTGGCAAAACTTTAATTGCTGCTCAAATGGATACAAGAACTGTTTTCGCTCCATTTTGGATTTTTGCTCCATAATATGAAATACCAAGGACACAAAGAAGGTAGAAAATCTTTGATTTTTGATACCTCAAAAACTATTGCAGACATTTTTTATTTCATCTCATGTTATTTTGATACCTGTTCCTAGTTTTACAACTTCATTTACTACCATATAAGTTCTGCACTTATTCCTTAACGATTGCTTGTTAATTTTCTACAGCGTTGCCGAATAGTTTTTCGGAAAAATACAGATTATTTTTGATAGCCTCCTTATTTAATTCTGGTACAGGAGAAATTATTAACTCCCGTCTACTTATACGAATTAGTCCAAATGATTATGCAAGGCATTTATAAATTGTTACATAAGATTATTTTTTCAAGGAAAACACTTTAAAACAACAAACTAAAGCATTTCTAAAGAAAGGCATTACTGAATAACCTTTGAAGCCTACTCCAAATTTAGAGAGCGATCAGGGAGAACTAGGGGAGGCTGAAGCGCTCAAAAACTCGTGCATTCATTAGAGCGAGAAAAATTTCATCCTGATTTCATTTTGTTGTGGTATGTCAGTCTTACACTATATCTGTCTAACTTTAAATTCAGATTTTGTAAAATATTTCATCTTGATTTCATTTTGTTGTGATATATCAGTCTTGCACTACATCTGTTCAAGTTTTAAATGAGGTTTTGCGATAAATTTCATCCTGATTTCATCTTATTGTGATAGGTCAGTCTTACACTACATCTGTCTAACTTTTACATGAGGTTTTGCAATAAGTTTCATCCTCATTTCATCTTGTTATGGTTCCTATCTCATACCTGCTATCTTAAAAGTGAGGATTGGCAAAGTATTTCATCTTAATTTCATTTCCTTGTGAGAACTTGATTATAGAGTTCTCTCTTTAGCTATAAACGACAAACACAATATATATATAGATATCTGCATTCAGAATTTATAACTAGAACGTTTAATTTGGAGAATCACTATGCCCGTTGAAAAAGATGGCAACCTAAATACCCCTAATCCCCATCATTTTGGCGGTAGCCTGCTGATACTCCTCTTTTTCCTGTTTCTGTTCCACTTTTTCATTGCTCCGGGAATGCGTCCCTCAAAAACTGAAGTTCTCTACAGCCAATTCCTCGAAGATATAAAGGAAGGCAAAGTTGCCAAGGCTTTAGTGGGAGAAAACCAGATTGAGTACACTCGCAAGACAGAGCAGTATCAAACTCAGCAAAATCAGCCTGCTCCTCCAGAAAAAGTCTATGTCACCACACCCATCCCCAATGACCAGAACCTGCCAAAATTGCTCGAAGATAAAAATGTGGAGTTTGGAGCTATACCGCCGGATCGCGGCAACTTTTTGACTACCCTGTTAGGCTGGGTGATTCCCCCACTGATTTTCGTTGCTATTTGGGGCTTTATATTAAATCGTGCTCAAGCAGGAGCTGGAGCAGCCCTGACCGTAGGTCAAAGCAAAGCCCGTATTTATTCTGAGGGTAATAATGGGGTCACCTTTGCTGACGTAGCTGGAATTGACGAAGCTAAAGAAGAACTACAAGAAATAGTTGAATTTCTGAAAAACTCTGCCAAATATACTCGTATTGGAGCCAAAATTCCCAAGGGGGTATTGCTAATCGGCGCACCAGGAACAGGTAAAACCCTGTTAGCTAAGGCTGTAGCTGGGGAAGCGGGAGTACCCTTTTTTAGTATCTCTGGCTCCGAGTTCATTGAATTGTTTGTCGGTGTAGGTGCAGCGCGGGTGCGGGATTTGTTTCAACAAGCGAAAAAACAAGCCCCCTGCATAGTTTTTATAGATGAATTAGATGCTTTAGGTAAATCTCGCGGTGGAACAGGGCCTGTCATGGGAGGTAATGACGAGCGCGAACAAACTCTAAACCAGCTTTTAACTGAAATGGATGGGTTTGAAGCTAATACTGGGGTGATTATTCTGGCGGCAACTAATCGTCCGGAAGTGTTAGACCCAGCGCTACGCCGTCCTGGTCGCTTCGATCGCCAAATAGTCGTTGATCGTCCAGATAAAAAAGGGCGGGAGGCTATTCTTCAAGTACACGTCAAAGCAGTTAAATTAGCCCAAGATGTGGACTTAGGGGTGATTGCAACCCGCACACCGGGGTTTGCAGGTGCAGATTTAGCCAATTTGGTGAATGAAGCGGCACTATTGGCTGCTCGCCAGAATCGAGAAGCAGTAACAATGGCTTCATTAAAATCAGCCATTGAACGGGTGATTGCGGGTTTGCAGAAAAAGTCCCGCGTCCTCAATGAAGTGGAAAAAAGAACCGTCGCCTATCATGAAGCAGGTCATGCGATTGTGGCAGCCTTAATGCCTGGGGCTGGCAAAGTTGAAAAGATTTCTATTGTTCCTCGTGGCATGGGAGCTTTGGGTTACACCTTGCAACTACCAGAAGAAGACCGCTTTTTGATGGCAGAAGATGAAATTCGCGGTCGAATTGCTACACTGCTTGCGGGGCGTTCTGCTGAAGAGATTTTTATCGGTAAGATTTCCACCGGAGCCAGCGATGACATCCAAAAGGCGACAGATTTAGCTGAACGAGTAGTTACCCTCTATGGCATGAGTCCAAAATTGGGACCTGTTGCCCTAGAAAAAGTACAGCAGCAATTTTTGGATGGCTTTTCAAACCCACGTCGTTCTGTCAGTCCGATGGTAGCGGAAACAATTGACCAGGAAGTGAAAGACATTATAGAGGGGGCACACCATATCGCCTTACGCATTCTGGAAACAAATCGTTCTTTATTGGAGGAAATGACTCAAGATTTACTACATACAGAAATTCTGGAAGGCCAACAACTACGCCGTTATTTAGACCAGGTTCAAGCACCAGCAGAATTAGCAGTCTGGTTAGGCACAGGTCAAGTGTTATCTGTAAATTAGCCAAACTTCTTTGTACACTATTCGTGCCAGTTTTATATTTGTGAAATATCCTGGTTATGATGTTTTTTTCAAACTTACAGTTACTAATTGGAGATAAAATGAAGCGGTTTTTTACTGCACTTGCTATCACTTCAACTCTTGTTATCACTCAAGCTTGCGCCTCACAAGTGAAATCTGGTGAAACACCAGACTCTAATGCTAGCACCGTAAGTAATGCGAATCCCCATGCAGATCACAATATGGAGGATTCTAAAACACCAGAGGCAAAGGAGAATTCTCATGGCGATCACAACATGGAAGATTCCCATGATGAGCATTCTGGTCATTCCAAGTTAGAATCTGCGATCACCACTGCAAAGCTTACCCTCCCCACCAAAATTACTCCCAACACACCTGTTCCTATAGTGATTGAAGTGAAAGACAAAAATGGTAAAGCAATTGCTAATTTTGACAAATTCCAAGAAGAACTAATGCATTTGATTGTTGTAAGTGATGATCTCCAATCTTTCAATCATATCCATCCTACATATAAAGGAAATGGACGCTTTGAAGTTCAAGCTGATTTCCCCTATCCTGGTAGTTATACTCTTTTCAGTGATTACAAAGTAGCAGGAAAAGCAGAACAAGTTTCGGTCTTGAAAGCACAAGTTTCAGGTAACAGTCCAGCTGCTCCCAAAATTGATTTAGCTACTACAAAGACTTTTGGTAATACTAAGGCTAATCTCAAGTTATCTCAACCGACATTAAAAGCTGGACAAGAAGTTCATGTAATTTTCAACTTACAAGATGCTGTCAGTAACCAACCACCGAAAGACTTGAAACCTTATTTAGGAGAAAGAGGGCATTTAGTTATCCTTAAGCAGTCATCGCCGTTAACACAAGCAGACTATATTCATGCTCATGCAATGAAAAATACTCCAACTGGTGAGGTTCATTTTATAACCAGTTTCCCGAAGCCAGGAAAATATAAAATGTGGGGTCAATTCAATCGTAATGGCAAAATCGTCACTGCTGATTTTTGGGTAGACGTGCAATAGTCATTGAAAATTTCATCTTGATTTAGTAGATTAAAAAATAAGCCTGTCCTTAGATTTTTATTCGTATCTCAGGCTTTGTGATAGTGCTTGTATAGTACTATAAAAGCCTGTTTTCTTATCACGAATAAACTCAAAATCAATTAAAGCAAACTTGGCACAGCATACTTTAGTATATTTTTAGCTTTAGAAGATAATAAGAGAAAAGCAGTTTGATAATCTTATTTTATATAGATTTACCTGTATTTCATCTTAATTTCATTTTATTTTTCTATAGTAAGTTTTAGAGACATGTTCCTCATGTTTCACAACCCCAATGGGCTTGTAGTTGTGCTATAAGCCTATTTTCTTGTAACAAACAGCATACTATGGTATAGCATTCTATTTCATCTTAATTTCATCTTGATTTTCTATACTAAATTTTAGAAGCTTATCCCTTGGCTTTATTTCACACTATTATCAGGCTTTTTAGTTTTGCCATAACAAAACTAAAAAGCCTGATATTCTAGGATCAATAAGAATGAAACCTAGCCCAAAATCTCAAAAGCCTAGCTTCATCCCTCGGTCTATACTACGAGATCTAGAAAAGCTAAAACAGACACTAGAGCCAAATGCAGAGTACAAGGTTGTTGAAGAATTCCGCGCTTCTCGCTATCGAAGATTTACCTCTATTCGTTATTTGTTAATTCTTTTTATAGTTCCCTTACTAGTTAACCAGTTGTCTAAGATGTTCGTCATTAGCCCCCTGATTGATATAGATTTTCCTTAGCCAGTTACTTCTAACATTAAGCTCTTTATCAACCTAAACAAAGTCAAACAACCTATTCTTGGTTTTACTTCTATATATTACCTTTCAGTTAAGTTCATTAGTATCAATAAAGAGATTCCTGTAGGTGTAGCTCAGTTCCCAAATTTTTAATTTACAAAACTTGACAACTATCTCAAAAATTCATCTAGAATTTCATCCTAATTTCATCAACAATTGCCAAACTAGTAGATAGGAGGAGTATACCTCCCTTGGCAATAACCTTAACAGCAGCTTAAAACTGCCAACAGTAAGTAAACTATCTAGTTTCCCCTAATTAACTGCTGAATTAAGGGGGTTAGCTAATTATGGATTTTTCTACAAATATTGTGATATTTATGTCAGTAACAGGTTGATTTATAAAGCATGAACCAAAACTTTAACCTTTTTACTAAGCTTTAGTTAACAAGTTGATTTATCGGAAATTAAATATGAATAAATTACTGAAATATAGCGTTACTTTGGTTTTGACTAGCATGGCTATGTTATCTCCTAGTTATGCAACTGCTAATACAGATGATGGGACAGTTCCTCATATTGATGGAAATGTACAATTTCCGCCTACGCGCTGGCGGATTGTTAGACATACTATTCGAGTACACGTTCCCAAAAATAGTAAAGCTCTTACCGAATTAAGTATTAACGCTCCTGATACCATAACTATCAGTAGTGATATCAAAAATATCAAGATTGTGGATGAAAAAGAACAAAAAATTAATGCAAATATTTCTGTTGATGGTAGAAACATACAAATAGCGTTCGCTGAACCAGTTGCTCCTAACACCAAGTTTAATGTTGAACTAAAAAATGTCAAAAGACGATTTTTGGGGAATGCTTATATCTATCAAATATCAGCAAAATATGTTGAGAGTGATGCAGAAACACCTATAGGTGTAGCTCAGTTTCACCTCTATTATTAATTGTCAATAACTTTAATTAATAATTTTATTAGCTCTATACCAATTAATCTAATTAAAAATATGGGCTAAATTTAGTCTATATTGCTTAGATTATTTGCTAATAATAAAAGTTTTTCCTTATCTCTCCTTATAAGGTATTGAGAAGACAAGGAGGATTTTTTATAGTTTAGAGATTATCAAAAGTTAACAGATATCAAATAAATAAGTAATTGAATAGTAAAAAATCTCCACCTTCAGCAAAATTTCACTCTGATTTCATTAAAGCCTATCAAACTAATAAATATAGGAATCAAATATTGATTGCTTTGGAGAATAATGAAAATGAAAAAACTAATTTATGTAGGTACTTTTACCTTGGCGATTGCTTCTTTATTTTCCCCCGCTTGGGCAAGTGGAAAGCCAGGCAATTTTAATGCTTCTCATTTGGTCAAAACTGCTGCTTATCCTAATGATACTACTGCTGTAGATGCTACTCATAAGTTTGAAGTTCATGTTCAGGGAGAACCATTGGCAGAACTAAGAATTGATTTACCAGAGGGGGTAAGAATTAATGACGGAATTGAGGTAAAAAATCAATCTGGTGAAAAAGTTTCAACAACGGTTTCTATTAACGATGGAAAAGCGACACTAGCTTTCTCGCAACCAGTAAAGCCTGAGACAAAGCTATCAGTTTTTATGAGAGGAGTTAATACTCCAAGATATGAACCAGGATATACTGCTACTTGGCAATACCGAGTCTACGCTAAGAAAGTTGGATTGAATGGAGAAATTCCACTTGGTCTAGCTCAGATTCAGACTTATCCTCTTTAGGCAAAGCAACTGCTCATCAATTGAGCCACGGCTGTCAAGAGAGTAAGTAAATAGCTATAAGATGAGCAGGTAAATATTGCTCATTCTACTAATCTTTCTCAAAGTTTTTTATGAGGAATTTAATTTATATAAGTGCAGCATTTTTTATAATAGCTGCTTTCATTCCAGCTGCTTATGCCAACAAAAACATAGGCAATTCTAATGTTTCTCATCTTGAGAGTGGCGTTGCATATCCGAGCAGTGTTGGGTTTCAAGGCGCTACGCATGAGTTTAAGGTTCATGTTCAAGGGCAACCCTTAAAAGAACTAGTTATTAATTTGCCAGAGTTCTTAAGCATTAGTAAGGGAACTGAGGTAAAGAATCAATCTGGTGAAAAGATTGATGCTCAAGTTTCTGTTAGTAACCGCACGGCTACAGTTATTTTTTCCCAACCTGTGGAACCGCAAACAACATTATTAGTTGAGCTGCAAGGCGTTAATACATCAATTCGTAACCATATTTGGCTGTACCAAGTCTATGGCAAAATGCCTAACCTAACAGCACAAATTCCTCTCGGTACAGTTCGGATTCAAACCTACGGTCGTTAAGTACTGAAACTTGGTCTCTCAAGATTATTTAACGCAATTAATAACACCAGTCATTTATGTTTGAGGATTTTAGCTATGAAAACACTTATCATCCGAACTGCATCTATTTTGGTGATTCCCTTAGGAATGATTTTGCTTCAGATATCGTTAGGTTCTGCTGCTTATGCAAACGCAGATACCTCAAAAACAGGAGCGTGTGAAAATATTCCCCCAGCAAGACCTACTGGTGGAGCCAGTTTAGTAAGACTACTAGCTTTACAGGAGTGCTATAAAACACTTCCACAAAGCACAGTACAACAATCTAGTAGTACAGGAGCGTGTGGAAATATTCCCCCAGCAAGACCTACTGGCGGAGCGACTTTAACAAGACTCCTAGCCTTGCAACAATGCTATAAGGAAAATTCGCGAACCAGCACTCCATCTCAGTAGTATGTGAGTTTGTAAATCCCCTCCCTCAGCAAGATATGCTGGGGGAAATACTATTAATAAACTCTAAACTTGCGTTAGCTTTTCATCAATCAAACTAGATAAATAACAGTAAATTTAGCTATTAGCTATACGGTCTTTAGCACTGTAGTTAAAAACTATATTTAACAACTTTTGCAAATTAATAATTTTATTTCGGATAAAAAATAATTGGAAATATTTCATTTTAATTTCATCAAGTTATATTTTCTTGTTATATTCAGTAGTAAATGCAATAATACCTCAACTAATTTAAGTAGTAAACATAACGCCTTTTATGGCTAGTTCTTTTTAGGCTGCGTGGGGAGTAAGAGTGTTAAAGATTCTGTATACTGTTTTGTGAGTTAGCTCAATCATTCTGACTACTATCTTAATAGCTTACAGAACCTTTTGTTCTGAAATTCTTTTTATCGAAACGACGACAAATCAGGTAGTGACAAGTACCAGCCATCTCAAAGTTTTAACATACTTACCCCAGCAACAGGGGGTTTGTATAGTGATATTTTGGTGAGTGGATCGTATTTATAAATTCATATAATTTAATATTTAAAATTTCACCTTGATTTCATTTTTATCTGTCAAGCTAAGAATTAGCTTAATAGACTCATTACAAGAAAATTAATTTTTATAAATTTTCTAATTAACCTTACTCTAATTTGCAACAAGCAAGTCTACTGAGTTTTTCCTTCATTAATTATCTTCTGCCAAGATTCTAATCTAAGTTAGAGCCTTATGGATTAGAGTCTTAAATTTTATTTCAAGCCTGAAAATTTCATTTTAATTTCATAAACCTCTGTCAACCTATTTTTAAAGGTAGACCCTGTTAATAATTATGCTTGCTTCACAAATTTGCCAAAAATCTCTAAATGATGAATTGTTTATGCGGGTGCTGTTAGTCGAAGATGAATTGGATTTAGGTGCTGCCATTAAGCGAACTTTAAATCAAGAAAAGTACGTAGTTGATTGGGTTACGGACGGCACTGAGGCTTGGGCATATTTAGAAAATCGTTGGACACACTATACATTAGCTATTCTTGATTGGATGCTGCCAGGAATGTCAGGCTTAGAGTTGTGCCAAAGATTACGAAAAAACAACAATCCTCTACCTGTGTTGATGCTAACAGCTAAGGATAGGATAGAAGACAAAGTTGCAGGGTTGGATGCGGGTGCAGATGACTACTTGGTAAAACCATTTGGCATGGCGGAATTGTTAGCGCGGTTACGAGCATTACAGAGGCGATCGCCTCACTTCCAATTAAAAGAATTAACTGTTGGTAACCTGACTCTAGATTACAGCAGTAGTGCCGTTGTGAGTCAAAACGCTAGTGGAGGTAAACAAGTAATCCCCCTAACTAATAAGGAATTCCAGCTACTGGAGTATTTTATGAAGCACCCAAACCAAATCGTTACCACAGAACAAATTCGCAACCAGCTTTGGGAAGTGAGTGCAGAACCTGCTAGTAATGTGGTAGCAGCTCAAGTGCGTTTGCTACGCCGCAAATTGACAAATAGTGGCTGCACAAACCCAATTGAAACCTTGCATGGTATGGGGTATCGTCTAAATCTTAGCGATGAATCAAAATAAACTGTTTAATCTGACTCGTATTCGTTTAGCGCTGTGGTATGCGCTAGTCATGGCTTTGATTTTAAGCCTGTGTGGATTCGGCGTCTACAAAGCAGTATCTCATGCCCATTGGATAGCCTTAGACCGAGAACTAGAGTCTGTAGCAGGAACTTTGCATGATAGTATTGAACTAAAACTACAGCAACCCGGACGCTTGGAAACAGTCATACAGCAGCTTTTACCAAATATTTGTATGGTTGGTAATGATTGCATTCAACAGCAGCTAAATTCTAAGCGCCATACTTTAAGCGTTGTTAACCAAGGCTACTACTACGTACGCTTTTTCGATAACTCCGGACGCTTAGTTGCTATGGCAGGCTCTCCTCCAGAAGGACTGCCCTTAACCTTTAACAAGCAAACTTGGCAAACTCTTAAAGACGGTAAAGGCAGGCTTTACCACCAAGTTTCCTTTGTGCTGCACACCCAAGATAATCGAGATTGGGGATATATACAAGTAGGGCGAAGTCTCAATGACTTCAATAGTTATCTAGATGCTGTTAAATTAATTTTAGCTTTGGGATTACCAATAGCAATGGGTTTAGTTGGTGTTGCTAGTTGGTGGTTAGCAGGATTGGCAATGAGACCAATTTACCAATCCTATAGACAAATTCAACAGTTTACAGCGGATGCCGCACACGAATTGCGGACACCTCTAGCTGCAACAGGAGCAACAGTAGAATCAGCACTTTTGATGCCTCAGATAGATGAAGAAGAGGCACGGGATATGTTACGAACTATACAGCGTCAGAATCAGCGGCTCACAACTTTGGTTGCTGATTTGTTGCTCTTAGCTCGCTTAGACCGCCAATCGATGTCCATGCGACGTGAATTATGCTGCTTAGATGACGTTATTAGCGACTTAATTGAGGAGTTTGTAGCAATGTCTAATGCGGCAGGTGTGTTGCTGACATCTTTAATACGAGTTCGTCAACCTGTAAATATTGTAGGGGATTCTGAGCAGCTTTATCGTTTAGTTTCTAACTTAATTGTCAACGCAATTCAATATACGCCACGGGGCGGAGAAGTAACTGTTGTCCTAGACCGCAGTGACCATTATGCTGTGATTCAAGTTCAAGATACTGGAATTGGCATTCCACACAATGAGCTTTCGCAAATTTTTGATCGCTTTTATCGGGTGAATAGCGATCGCTCTCGTAGTACTGGCGGTTCTGGATTGGGACTAGCTATTGCTATGGCAATTGTTCAGGCACACCAAGGCAATTTGAAAGTACAAAGCGAATTAGGTAAAGGTAGCATTTTTACTGTTGAATTACCCTTCAATACCCCCCCGCTTAAAAGTTTTTGCTCTATTGAACCTTTTAAAGGACTGTATCGTCGCCAAAACAAACGCATCTAAATTTTTTCCATCAATGTGATACTGTTTTGGACACTACACGTTCCACATTACGAGATTACTGTACTTTGCATACACGCCCTAGTTGGGGAGTAATAAGGCTCAAAGGGAGAAACTGGATTTGTCAAAAACATCTTGCGTAGTTTCGGTAAAGCTTTTCGCGCCTCTGACATACCTAACCCTTTAAGACATGAGATTTCTCTAATTCCGTCTAGGGTTAAAATTCATTGGAACTAGGGCGTTTTGTGATTTCACCAACTTCTTTACCGTTGCAATAAACCCAGTTGGTGACGTAGCGTTCAGTGTCATGAAAGCCACTAAATTCAAGACTGTTACCAGAGTATTTATCTTTAAACCATTGTCCTGCTTCTTGTTCTGTATTGAATGTTCTAGCAGCGACTTCTTCTGGTGGAATATTCCAATTTGTATTGCTATATAAATCGCACACATAATGTGTCATAGCTGTTCCTCTCGCGTGAAAACTTGTGTTTTTATTATGGCATTTCCGGACTTTTAGTTAAATATTTGTCATCTTGAAAGCACTGCTGTTATGAAGTTTGGCTTTAAAATAGCGGTTGGAAATAGTTAAATCTACCTTGACATTATCTAACAGATATGACGAGATGTGTAGCTCAAAGATATATTATGGTAGTGAACGCAGACTCACAATTTGATACTTCATCCAGACCTAGCCATTTTTAGAAAATCTATTGGCGATTATCATCTGGGCGAATCAACTAGTAAAAGTTGTCCATCCGAGTAACACCCAATATGTCAAGATTAACATTTTTATAGCTTGGTAAAGTCGTTGTGGAAGACAAAAACTCTGCCATATAAACCCTATTTTCATCTTCTTTCTTTGGCAAAGGTATAGCCTAAGTCATATATTAATAATATCTAATAATCACTATGGCAACTTTAAACCAACAACAGCAGACTGAGTTAATTATCCAGCAAGCTTGCAAGGAAAATTCTACTGATAGCGAGAAAGCTATTTATGATGACTTTATTTTGGAAGCAGGGGTAAAAGACCCAGGCAAGATGACTAAGGCAACTGCTGATGCGTTGATTAGATACCTTGATGGCTGCAACGCATCTAACGAGTTTGTTGTTAATATAGTGAACCGCCTCGCGCAAGTTGCCCCTGCTCATATCATGACCAAGATTCTCAAGAGTGATCATGACGGTGATGCTATACCTTATTTCATTAATTATTTGCTTAATTACTCCTAATAACTAATTATTTTTATATTGTGTGTAATAAATGCGGCAATTTATTTAATAATAATTTTTAAAAAATTAGATAATATTTAGTTAAATAAAATTAAAAAGTGTTAGTTTTACTATGATGCACTTTTATTAAAAATAAATATATGATTTAAGCGTAGTGAAGGATAATATTTGTTGCATCTTGTATACTAACTTTATATTATGTAGCAAGTTTATTTATATCGGCTTCAGCAGCTGCATGAGCTTTGATAATTGCCTGAATAATATTTAGTGGGATATTAACCTTACAAGTTGTAACTACTGGTTTGGGTAAAGTTATTGCGCCAGGATGCATCAACTTCTATCCCACATCTACCATGATACTTGTACTGATGGTGGTTTTTGCTATAGCAGATACGTTTGATATGCAACCAGGAGTTGTATTCGTGGCTCTTGCAGCAAGCGTGGACAGTTTTATTGGTCTTAATATTATTGTTTATACATCAATAAACTTCGAGTAATTTTACTTTTAATACTAAAGTTTTAGTCAGAAATCGAATATTACTTTGTTTTTTTAATTAGTCAGGTTTGGGATACTATAATTGCTTTTACAAGCAGAACTAACTTGATTTATTGCTAATATATAATTACACTATTCTATCAAAACTTTGGATTTAAGTTTGCCTATCTCAATTGGTTATCAAATTTAATAAGAAACCTGGATTTTAGTGATTGCTAATATGGCTCATACCAATAATAAAGGTAATAATTATATGTCTGGTAAAAATCAATTAAATAAGGATAATCAACAAAAACAAGTTAATAAGAATATTAAAAGACTTGTAATTGTTACTGGTGACAAGGGTGGTGTTGGCAAGAGTACATTTACGCGAGCCTTACTTCAACTTTATATTGATAAAAACCTTTGGTGTATTGCATATGATGCTGACCAACGTAACAATCAACTACATCGGCATTATGAAAAATATTCTGGCTTAATTCGTTGTATTAATGTTTTTGATAAGGGTAAAGCAGACCAGTTATTGATTGATTTGGAAGCAGATTATTTTCCACTAGTTCTGCTCGATCTGCCAGCACAATCTGGAGGTGTTTTTGAGTTATTTGTAAAGGAACTGTCCTTTTTTGACATCCTTGCAGATGAACTTGGCTACAGAGTTACTATGGTATCGGTTATCAATCGACTTCGTGATTCTGTAAATATTTTAAAGGCTTTGTATGAAGAATGTTGTGGTGATAAAGTTGATTATGTAGTTGTTAAAAACCTGTTTTTTGGAGATGAAAATAAATTTGGCCGTTACACCTCATCTGATATACGTAATACATTACTTAAAAAAGGTTTAGTTGAAGTCTTGATGCCTGATTTAATGGATTATTGTTATGATTTTATTGATGATAATAGCTTAACATTTGGTCAGGCTTTATCAAAAGAATTCGGTGCTGCCATTTCAGTTCGAGCAAGAGTTGGTTCGTGGCTAAAAGATTTTGAAGAAAAACTTCAACCTGCTCATAAACTATTGGGATTGGATTCCGAGAAATTGCCTGAGGGGGAATCACACGCAACAAGACTTGTAATTAAAGACAAACTTACTCAACAGCAGTCTCAAGAGCAACCTCAAGAAACAGCATAGTATGTTTAGAAAGAGATTTGTGATTACGATTGGTGACTCTCGTGTTGGCAAGTCTACAGTTTCTAGATTGCTTTTAGAGTTATACAAGAAGTATGAATTAAATATTCGTGCTTTCTACCACGGTCGATTTCCTGGTGACTTGTCTAATAAGTTATCAGTATATGATAAATTAGGCTTTCATATTAAGCATTTGGGACTTAATAGGGGTGATTCTGATGTTTTGTTAAATGAACTGGAGATGTTTTCAGAAATTGACTTAGCATTGACTGATATGCCAGGTCAAAATATATTAGATTTTTTCAGATTTGAGAAAGAGATATCTTTTTTAGAAAATTTAAATTCTTTGGGCTATCGTACTACTTTTATACATCCTATTTCTAATCGTATAGATTGTGTTAAATACTTACAATTTCTCTATCAGTTTGTTGGTATCCAGGCTGATTATCTAATAGTTAAAAACCAATATTTTGGTAACTTATTTAAGTACTACGATGATACTGAAATCCAGAAAGATATTAGCAAATTAAAAGGAACAGAACTGATACTACCAAAGCTTGAAGATTATGTTTATCAAGACTTAGAAGATACAAATTTACCTTATTGTATGGCTATTACTACGGAGTCAGATATGCAAGTTCTATATCGTTCTATAGTATATAATTGGATAGAAAATTTTCATGATACTGTCATGTATCACAAGGTTACTCCAGTGTATTTAGGTTTAAAAAGAGACAGAAGTGAATTAACTCAACAACAAGCTCATTTTTAAAATTTTTAGGCTTTATATTATTTTTATTGTTTTATTTTAATTGGTTATTTTATGAGCAAAGTTACAAATTTTTCTACAGAAAATAACCCTAATAAAGAGGAGTTAGAAAAAGAGAAAGAGTATATTGAGGTGTTGATAGCTAAGTCGGGAATGAAGCCATCCGATCCTTTGTTTAAGTTGTACGCTCAGATGGGTACTACTCAATACGCAATTATGCAGCTACCTGGCAAACTTGATACTGTGATAGCAGGCTGGACGTTGGAGGTTGATAAGACACTCAAGGATGCTGCTGAGGTAGCGATCGTCCAGCAGAGGAGTGCGATCGCTAAAGCAGCCCAAGAGTTGATAAGGAAGCAAAATGCCAGTTCTTCTTTAGCTACTGGGTTAGGTTCACTTGATGTTAGTAACTTTAAGCTAGCTCAAATTAGTCTTATTTTAGGTTACGTTCTGGCGTTGGGTGTGGCTATAGGGGCTTTTACTTTCAATATGGCTATAGCTTCCCAATCTAGTGGTAAGTCCCCTGTTACAGCTAATCTTAAGCCTGAAGATGCCACACTTCTAGAGTGGGCTAAATCTAAAGAAGGGCGTGATGCTCGGCAAATTTATAAGAGAAATGCTGGTATTATTCGGACTTGCCGCCAAGGTAAGAATCCCGGTGGCTGTATCATTGATGCTAGCAATCAAAAATAATCACGCAGCAAAAAATTTATTTTTATCGCAATTAGGAGCAAATTCTTTCGCTTCTTTGTATATTTTTTCCGTTAAATCTTCTGGACTGAGTATTCCCAACCTGAGAGCCTCACATACAGCTTTCCCCCTAGTGGGTTTATATTTTTCTGTTATCTCTCCTTCTTCTGGTTTGTCGAGTTTACTAATTATTCGGTGTGCGTGCGAGCGCACAGTACTAATTTCTAAGCAAAGCTTGTTGGCCATTTCTTCGTAGGTAAGCCCCTTGGCTAGTAATTTTAGTACATCGTATTCGCGCTTTGTAATTATTTCTCTAGGGATTTCGTTATTAAATTCCCACATAGCTTCTGCTACTATTGTGTGTATATGTGGATCAATCCAAGATTCACCTTTGTAGGTAGTTAAAACTGCCTCGACGATTTTATTTTCTTCATTGCTTTTACTAAAAAAAGAAGTTGCTCCTTTCTTGAACACTTCTTTTATTGCCTTCTTGTCTCGGTTTGCTGTTACGATGATAATCTTAATTTTATTTAAATAAATATTTCTAATTTGTTCAACTACTTTTATTCCACTTACATCAGGTAGCCCTACATCAACAATTACTACATCTGGATCTGTATTTTTAATTATACTTAGGGCTTCTTTTCCGTATCCTGTTTCCCCACAAACCTTAATTTGGTTCGTTCCTTCTAATACAGCTTTTAAACCTAGTCTGAATATATGATGGTCTTCAACTAGGACAGTTTTTATATGTTTCATATTCTAAATATATTTTTTTATGTACGTAACACTACTTATATCATTCTTTTGAAATCAGTGCTAAAACTTAATAATATTCATAAACAATTAGCTATTCATTTAATTATTTTTTAATATTCATATAAAATTAAAGAAACAGGAGAATCTTAAACTTTTAATTAACTCTAATTTATAGCTTATTTTAGTGTTATTTCTGAGGTAACTACTGACTGTGTGATGTTTTGATAGTTGCAGCAGTGTTTGTATATAGTTTTTGTGCTGTATAAAATTCTGGTAATTGGCAGGAGGCGCAATCAAATTGTTGCAAGGATTGTTGATAGCTTGCAGCAGCCAAGTTATGTGGTGATTACTAAGTCTACTATTCCCAATACTTTGGAAAATATAGACTTGATAGTGAATGCCACTTTTAAATTAGCGACTGTTTATTGTCCTGGTAAGCCAGTTATCAAGGTTGTGCAATCAGCAGATGATTTGAATTGTGCTTCTGACTTTGATGATTTTTTAGTGTATCCTTTTACACCATTTGAACTTTTGCGGCGGGTGGATTTATGTCTTTGCAGGCATACTGATTACCTCCGAAAGCTTCCCCAGTATTTAGAGATTTTGTCCCATGATGTTTACCACCCTTTGAAGGCAGTTAACTTTGTCTTGGGTTTGGCAAAGGCGGGTAATTATAGTCATAGTCCTGAGCAGTTACATTCTGTACTAGATACTTCCTGCTCTACTATTACCACTGCTTTGGGTATTCTTGCCGAGTTGAAGAGTGAGTTAAGCTTGTTATCAGGTAGGAAGATTGAATCTATCAATATTTCTCAACTTTTATATTCTATCCATGCTCAGTTTCTCGACTATGCGATCGCGCAGTATATCAACTTTACCCTATTGGTTGAGCCTGAAGCCGTTGATATATGCATATACGCAAACTATAACCATCTTTGGCGGATGGTTTGTAACTTGGTTGTTAATGCTTTTAAGTATACCCAGTGGGGCGGTTTTGTTACTATCAAGCTTGATGTCCAAGTAGCTGGTTTCCTCCGCTTGACGGTTCAAGATACTGGTGTGGGTATGACCTCAATACAGTTACAGCAGTTGAATGTTGATTTGGGAGGAATTTCTCTGGGAGATTCTTTTTCTATTATCTCACCAGAAGTACTCCCCACTGTGGATATTTTTGCAGCGAACGGGAAGCGCTTTACCCAACAGAAATCTTTACAAGCAACGGGCGATTTGGACACAAAACGTTCTCGTAAACCATATGAACGGATTAGCCAGTCTGCTAGTTCCTTTATGCTTAATGGTACTGAATCTCATGTGACTCCTGTAGGTTTGGGCTTGCGTACAGTTAAGTATGTTGCAGATTGTTACCAGGCTAGTGTAAGCGTGTCTTCCCAAGTTGGAGAAGGCTCAAAATTTTGTGTAATCTTTAATTTAGAGGCGAATTTTCAATGTTATTCTACGTGTAAACACTTAACTTGTGGATAATACTCTTACGATGGAAAAACCTGAAAAAAAAAGACGTGGTTGGATATTATTATCGATAATATTGTGAATTTCTCCAACCTATTCGATATTACCTGGCTATTTTTTTGTGGTTTTAGCCTTCAATCATTATTTTTTATGGCTCTCCCAGACTAGATATGTTAAATTAACAACAGAAATACCAATTTAGTAAAACCCTTCTTCTAAAATTATGAAAGTTAGTTA